>CAJASX010000040.1 GCA_903944725.1 uncultured beta proteobacterium | reverse complement strand
AGCGGGCGCACTCACAGTTTTACTATCATTCTTTTTACCTTCGAGCATTTTATGTTTGACTGTCGGGCGTATTTGGGTGCGCATTGGCGAGAGCCCTTGGCGACGTGCCGTGCAAAATGCCTTAGAACCTATTTCTATTGGTTTGATGTGCTCAGGGGTATATGCGGTTGCCAAGGCAGCCATTAATGGCCCAGTTAGTATTGGTCTTGCACTAGCCGTGCTGGCAACCCTGCTTTTTTCACGGGCTAATCCGGTATATTTAATTCTTGCTTCTGGTCTGATAGGTGCTTCTTTAATGTACTTTACTAGTTTTACTTAAGTTGGGATAGCTTCAGTCATCTTAATTCAGTCGTTTTAACTAAGCCGATTTTATACTTAAGACTTTATTTGGATTTAGTATATTTTGCGGATCTAAAGCAGTTTTAATAGCTTGCATTAGATCATGCGCGACGGCACCTTTGTGTGCGCGTAAATTATTTATTTTTAGTTGGCCAATACCATGTTCTGCTGAAATAGAGCCACCAAACCTTTCTACCATTTCATAAATTAGATCGTGAACAATTTTTTCATTGGCCTGATTAAAAATGGTGCTATCGCTGCCTGCTGGGGCGGCTACGTTGTAATGTAAATTGCCATCACCAAGGTGTCCAAAGTTGATGATGCGAACCTTAGGGAAGCGCTTGCGTAGCAAGGCATCGGTAGTAGCAATGAATTCATCTAAAGCAGATAGTGGAATAGTAATGTCGTGTTTCAGGTTGGCACCTTCCTGTGCTTGCGCTAAAGTAATATGCTCGCGCATTTGCCAAAAAGTATTTGCCTGCGCAATTGAGCTGGCAATAATGGCGTTACTAGCTATGCCAAGATCGAGGGCCTCAGCTAGGATTTCTTCAATCAAATTACGCGCATGCGCTTCACTTTCGTGATCAGATAGCTCAACTAAGACAGTAATTGGAGGGTTCTCGCCTAATGGATTAGCCATTTGGGGAAATTGTTTTTCAATTAAATTTAGCGACTCGGCTGTCATCATCTCAAAACCAGTTAACAATGAGGTTGCTTTTTGTTTAAATAAATTGAGAAGTTCAATAGTGGCTGTAATGCTAGGGGTTGCCACTAATGAAGTCCATTGGCATAGCGGCATGGGGTAGAGCTTTAAAACAGCTGCCGAAATAATCCCTAAAGTACCTTCTGAACCAATAAACAAATCGCGTAAATCATAGCCCGTATTATCTTTACGTAGACCCCGTAGGCCATTCCAGACTTCACCTCGAGCCGTGACTACTTCAAGCCCTAGGCATAAATCACGGGCATTGCCGTAGCGTAGAACATTTGTTCCGCCAGCATTTGTAGCCAAATTGCCACCAATACAGCAACTACCTTCGGCACCAAGGCTTAGTGGAAAAAGCAAATTGTGTTCGGCTGCAGCTGCTTGTATGGTTTGCAAAATACAACCCGCTTCAACTGTCATTGTTTGATTAATAAGATCAATGGCGCGAATCTGATTCATCCGCTTGAGGCTCACCACGACTTGTTGCCCACTTTGATCGGGAGTAGCTCCGCCGCACAAGCCAGTATTGCCACCCTGCGGCACTAAGGCTACCTGAAACTCAGCGCAGATACGCACAATTTGGGCTAATTCAGCAGTGTTACTCGGTAATAAAACAGTTAAGGCTTTACCAAAAAAACGTTTACGCCAGTCGATTAAATAGGGCTGCATGTCTACAGGAGCACACAGCATTTGCTGTGGCTGTAACAAGGCTTGGAAAGCAGTAAGGGCGGCGCTGGAATTCATTTAGTTAATTATATTGAGACTTGCTAGCGAGACGTTTTTTTCGTGCTGCATCTTTTAAGGGTTTTAAATAGAGCAGTAAGGAGATGAAGACAACAGTTGCAAAAATTAATTCTAAGATTGCTAAATAACGATTTGCCCCAGTTTCTAAAATTCGCACTAAGGCCTCAGCGACGTAAATTAAAATCAACATTGAAGTGCACTGCATTACATAGTTTTTGCCTTGCCAAATACCCGGTAGCACGATAATTAGGGGAAGAGCCTTAAGGATTAACCATGAACCTTGCGGACGTAAAGGCGCAATAAACCATTCCCAACTGATACATAAAATAATAAGATCGGCAACGCCAGCGGCAGCAAATAACTGATACGGATTTTTGTTTAAAATGCGGCGAAGCATACTTTGGCGCAGGGCTTGTTAAATAGACTTAGACAATTAAGTCGATGCCAATTTCAGTGCTGCT
>CAJASX010000039.1 GCA_903944725.1 uncultured beta proteobacterium | reverse complement strand
CGCAATAGGACCATGAAACTCACTAGCAAGCTCTGCCATTACCGGATGTTGACTTAGATCGATGAACATTGAATCACCAAAGAAATCGCCAAACAACATTGGCTCAATTGCATAAAAACCAATAATCACTGAAGGAATAGCTAACAAGATTAATGGAATAGTGACTACCCAAGGTGACTCATGGGGTAGCTCGTCAGAAGCTAAACCATGATGAACATCAGCATCGTGGTGCTGCTCAGCATGGTGATCTATTTGATGCTCTATTTGGTTCGCATGATTGCTTACTTGATGAAACCGTTCCTTGCCATGAAAGACATAAAAATATAAACGGAATGAATACAATGCCGTCACAAACACACTTACCATAACGGCAAAATAGGCGAAACCCGCTCCGGGTATATGGCTAGCAGCTACGGCTTCAATAATTGAATCTTTTGAATAAAAACCAGAAAAGAATGGGGTACCAATGAGCGATAAACTGCCAATTAACATCATTAGTGAAGTAATGGGCATATATTTCCATAGGCCGCCCATTTTGCGCATATCTTGTTCATGGTGCATCCCCATAATCACGCTTCCCGCGGCTAAAAACAGTAAGGCTTTAAAAAAAGCATGGGTCATCAGATGAAAAATAGCCACTGGATAGGCCGATACTCCTAAGGCAATCGTCATAAAGCCTAATTGCGACAGGGTGGAATAGGCTACTACCCGCTTGATATCGTTTTGCACAATACCTAAGAAGCCCATAAACAAAGCTGTAATCGAGCCAATAATTAAAATAAAACTTAGGGCTGTGGTCGACAACTCAAATAAAGGCGACATCCGCGACACCATAAAAATACCGGCAGTAACCATGGTTGCAGCGTGAATCAAAGCAGAAATTGGAGTTGGGCCTTCCATTGAATCAGGCAACCATACATGCAGTGGAAATTGCGCCGACTTGCCCATTGCCCCAATAAATAAGCAAATACAAATCACCGTCATTAAGTTCCAACTCGTGCCTGGTAAAGTCTGAGAGGCGAGCGCAGTATTTTGAGCGAAAATCGAGTTATAGTCCATTGATCCGGTATAGGCCAAAATTAGACCGATACCTAAAATGAAACCAAAGTCGCCAACTCGATTAACTAAAAAGGCTTTCATATTGGCAAACACTGCGGTTTGCCGCTCGTAATAAAAGCCAATCAATAAATAAGACACTACCCCCACTGCTTCCCAACCAAAGAAAAGCTGCAGCAAGTTATTGCTCATTACTAACATTAACATTGCAAAAGTAAATAATGAGATGTACGAGAAGAAACGGTTATAACCCTCTTCACCTTGCATATAGCCAATGGTGTAGATATGAACCATTAATGAAACAAAGGTAACTACTACCATCATAGTGGCAGTAAGTGAATCAATTAAAAAACCAATACCTAAATTAAGTTCACCTAATTGCATCCAGGTATAGACCTCGCCATTAAAATAATCGCCTGCCTGCACATAGAAGAAAACTTGACAAGACAGAGCAAAAGCAATAATGACACCCATGATGGCAATCGACTGCGAGCCTACCTTGCCTAAGCGATTACCAAAAAGAGCGGTCCCAAAAAAACCCGTAATTATCGAACCGATTAGCGGAGCTAATGGAATAGCGCATAAGAGTGGCAGGGTTAAATTAGTTTGCATCAAACAATTAACCTTTAAGCCGATCAAGATCTTCAGCATTAATCGTATCGAGCTTACGAAAGAGTACGATCAAAATTGCTAAGCCAATAGCAGCCTCAGCAGCAGCTACAGTCAGAATAAAAAAGACAAAAACCTGACCAGCCATATCACCTAAAAAATAAGAGAAAGCAATAAAATTAATATTGACAGAAAGTAACATTAATTCAATTGCCATGAGCAAAACGATTAGGTTGCGGCGATTCAAAAAAATGCCTACTACACTAGTCGCAAAAAGAATGGCACTTAAAACCAAATAATGGGCCAAGGTAATTGTCACTCTTGCCTCCCACGACGATTTTCCTTGGCATCTTGCTTGGCAGCCATTTCGCTGGGCATTGATACAATGCGCATTCGATCGCTGGCTTTAACGGCTACTTGATCGGCAATATTTTGATTTTTGGAATCTTTACGACGGCGTAAAGTTAAGGCTACTGCAGCAATAATTGCAACCAATAAAATAATTCCGGCAACCTCAAAAGCATACACATAATCAACAAAGATTAACTTACCTAGTGCCAGCGTATTATTGCTAGCAAGCTCTTTACTCATAGCTTGTACCGGTGTGTGCGTGCCGATAAAACTGCGAATTAATACCACTGCTAATTCTAAAACAATTACCGCACCCATTAAGAATGCAACAGGCAAGTATTTTTTAAAATCGCGGCGCAAATGCGCTAAATCTAAATCTAGCATCATCACCACGAATAAAAATAAAACCATAACCGCCCCAACATATACTAGGATTAGAGCTAGGCTTAAAAATTCTGCTTGCAGTAGCATCCAAATTCCTGAGGCACAGAAAAATGCCAACACCAAAAAGAGTGCAGCATGAACTGGATTCGCAGTCGTAACCACCCGCAAAGCGGCAATAACTAATAGGCCAGCAAAGGCATAAAAGAAGATCGCGAAGATGGTAGATGGATCGATGGTCACGGGTTTCTTAAACTATTTATCATTAACGATATGGCGCATCAGCAGCCCGATTAACGGCAATTTCTTTTTCATATTCGTCGCCAACTGCTAATAGCATTTCTTTAGTCATATACAGGTCGCCGCGTTTGTCACCAAAGTATTCAAAAATATTGGTTTCAACAATTGCATCAACTGGGCAAGCTTCCTCACAAAAGCCACAAAAAATACACTTTGTTAAATCGATATCGTAACGAGTAGTGCGACGAGAACCATCATCGCGTTGTTCCGACTCAATTGAAATCGCTAAAGCAGGGCAAACTGCTTCGCATAATTTACAGGCAATGCAGCGCTCTTCTCCATTAGGGTAACGACGAAGTGCATGCAAACCGCGGAAGCGTGGCGATAAGGGCGTTTTCTCTTCAGGGTATTGAATTGTAAACTTGGGCTTAAACAGATAACGACCCGTAATCGACATTCCCGTTAGGATATCTTTAAGCATCAGGCTATCGAAAAATTGACTTACACGTTTGAGTGATTTTTTGATCATAGCTTCACTTAATTCCAAATATTCCAAGGTGAAACAATCCATGCGCCCACTACTACCACCCAAAATACCGTAAGGGGAATAAAAATTTTCCAGCCTAAACGCATAATTTGGTCATAGCGATAACGCGGTAATGTAGCCCGTAGCCAAATAAAGCAAGACAACAAGAAAAATGTCTTAGCAAATAACCAAAAGAAGCCTGGAATATCGCGCAAAATAGGCAAATCAAGAACAGGCAACCAACCGCCTAAGAATAAGACTGCCGCCATGGCGGCAATCAAAATCATATTGGCATACTCAGCTAAAAAGAACATTGCAAAGGCCATGCCCGAATATTCCACCATATGCCCAGCGACAATTTCCGACTCACCTTCTACGACGTCGAATGGATGTCGGTTAGTTTCGGCAACGCCTGAAATAAAGTAAATTAAAAACATCGGTAATAGTGGTAACCAATTCCACGACAAGAAATTCAAGCCATAACTAGCAAAAAGGCCGGTGCTTTGGCTAATGACGATGGTGCTCAAATTTAATGAACCAGATACCATTAGTACCGTCACTAAAGCAAAGCCCATGGCAATTTCATATGAGATCATTTGTGCAGCTGCACGCATTGCACCTAAAAATGGATATTTCGAGTTCGAAGCCCAGCCCGCCAAAATAATGCCGTAAACGCCTACCGAAGAAATTGCCATAACATATAAAAGCCCAGCATTTACATTCGCTAAAACCATCTCAGCCTGAAATGGAATCACCGCCCATGCAGCAAATGCAGGTGCAATTACCATTACGGGGGCAATTACATACAAAACTTTGCTAGCGCGTGTCGGCGAAATAATTTCTTTTAATAAGAGCTTAAGGGCGTCGGCAATGGGTTGAAATAAACCGAAAGGACCAACCCGATTAGGTCCTAAGCGAATATGCATCCATCCAATCAGTTTGCGTTCCCATAGAGTTAAATAGGCCACAGCACCAAACATCGGCAAAACAATAATGATGATTTTGACTAAGGTCCAGATCAAGGGCCAAAATGAACCAAAAATAGCTAAGCCCTGCGCCTCGATGAGATTAAGAAAATCAGTCATCGTTTAACTCACTTGCCCAGCTATACGGGTCAAGGTTATTGGTCCAAACATTGGCCCGAGTTGCATACTTGCCAGCGTCGTGCTGGCCAGACGAACCACGCCAAAAGCCAAATCCGAGATCTGTGTAGCAGTTAAGCTCACACTAGCTCCTGCTTGAGTCACTTGCACTAAATCACCCTCTTTTAAGCCAAGCTCAATAAAGGTATCTGGTCCTAAACCTACTTTTAAAGCTAATTTGGCGTCTGCAGTCAGTTGCACAGCGGGCGCACGACGCACAATGGCATCAACTCCGTATAACGGCACCTCACCCAAGCGCTCTAAACCAAATTCAATTGGCAAGGCGCTCGAACTTAAACTTAAATTCTCACTAAATTGGTTATTAAGTAAGGGCAGCACGGTCTCACTCATTTCGGGCAAGGCTTCTGCCCGAACTTCTTCGGGCAAATTAAATAAAAAGCCATCAAGTTTTGCTAAGGTACCTAAGACGCGCAATACTTTCCAGGCAGGTCGAGCATCACCAAGCGGTCGAACTGCTGGTTGAATCGTTTGAATCGTACCCGCCGTATTGACATAACTAGCCATTGTTTCAGTAAAAGGGGTAATGGGCAAAATAACATCAGCCAATTCGAGTAAATCGGGGCTTGTAAAAGCACTTAGGGCGATCACTGTATCGGCTTTATTTAAAGCCATGCGGGTTTGAAGTGGGTTCGGTAGGTCAGCTAAAGGTTCAATATTCATGAGCATATAAGCATGTCGATCTCCCGCTAACAAGCTATCGATGCTACCTTCATTACCTTGCACGGCCTGCACCACATGCGCGCCAACACTATTGCCGCCCTCTTGCAAAAAGCCAAAGCGCGCGCCCGTTTGCTCAGCAATAAATTGCGCCAAGACGTGAAGATCAGCTGCTTGTGGATGAGCCATAGCACTTGCGCCTAAAAATATCGCCTGCGTTGCAGGAGTCGCTAAGCCGGCTTCTAAAACAACTGATGCCGTGGCCAACATTGCCTTGGCAATCTGTAGTGCTTCAGAAGATACCGTCTGACTACGAATACCTTTAGGTGCTGCCACACCGTTTGCTTGTGCAAGCGCTAAAGCAATTTCACTTAGACCATCAACCCAAGCACTGGGTCGTAAAATTAAGCTACTAGCTAATGGCATCAGCCAATCGCTACCACCAGCATCGAGACGATGAACTTGCAAACCTTGCTTGGTGGCGGTACGCAATCGTGCCGCGATAAGGGGCTGATCTTTACGTAAATTACTCCCAATAATTAAAGCTCGCTTTAAACCACTTAACTCGGCAATACTCATACCCAAATACGGCGCAATTGCGGCGCCGCGGGTATCAATTTGACGTAAACGCGTTTCAATTTGACTAGAGCCTAAACCACGGATTAATTTTTGTAATAGATATAGCTCTTCAATACTCGAAATTGGATGGGCAATTGCAGCAACTGCATCGGCGCCATGCAAATTGCGAATGGTTTGTAAAGAATTGGTGACGTAATCGAGAGCTGATTCCCAGTCGGTAATTAACCACTTGCCATCTTGCTTAACCATTGGCGTAGTAACACGATCAGCACTGTTAAGACCTTCGTAAGCAAAACGATCTCGGTCAGTAATCCAGCACTCGTTAATCGCTTCATTTTCTAAAGCTACTACCCGCATTACGCGGTTAGCTTTAGTTTGTACCGTGGTATTGCTGCCTAAGCTATCGTGTGGGCTCAGGGACCGTTTACGCGCTAATTCCCAAGTACGCGCTGCATAACGAAATGGCTTGCTAGTTAAAGCGCCAACCGGGCAAATATCAATCATATTGCCTGATAACTCAGAGTCAATCGTCCGCCCCAAAAAGGTGGTAATTTCAGAATGTTCACCACGGTTGACCATTCCTAATTCCATCACGCCCGCCACCTCTTGGCCAAAGCGCACACAGCGCGTGCAATGAATACAGCGCGTCATTTCTTCCATTGAAATTAAAGGGCCAACATTTTTATGGAATACCACCCGCTTTTCTTCGGTATAGCGTGAACTCGACTTTCCGTAACCTACTGCTAAATCTTGTAATTGGCATTCGCCGCCCTGATCGCAAATTGGGCAATCGAGCGGATGGTTAATTAATAAAAATTCCATAACCGAACGTTGCGCTTCGAGGGCTTTGGCTGAATGTGTCATCACTTTCATGCCTTGCGTAACTGGCGTGGCGCAGGCGGGTAAAGGCTTGGGGGCTTTTTCAACCTCAACTAAACACATCCGGCAATTGGCGGCAATAGATAATTTCTTGTGATAACAAAAATGGGGCACATAGGTACCCAATTGATTAGCTGCATGCATTACCATTGAACCCTGAGGAACAGTTACTGTCTTGCCATCAATCTCAAGCTCAACCATGCTCATGCGCCTAAACTCCCGGCTTCTGCAATCTCTAAAGAACGACTCACCTGCGCAGGTACCAAACAACGTCCATGCTCAATGTGATAAGCAAACTCATCTCGAAAATGCTTGAGCATGCCGCGCACTGGCATCGCTGCAGCATCGCCTAAAGCGCAAATCGTCCGCCCTTGAATATTGGCTGCTACATCATTGAGCAAATCTAAATCTTCTATCCGCCCTGCACCATGCTCAATGCGATTAACAATGCGCCATAACCAGCCGGTACCTTCCCGACAAGGGGTACATTGGCCACACGATTCTTCGTGATAAAAATACGATAAGCGTAATAAAGCTTGCACCATACAGCGGGTATCGTTCATCACAATCACCGCTCCCGAACCCAGCATTGAACCGGCTTTAGCGATGCTGTCGTAATCCATAGTTAAATCCATCATTTCTGCAGCTGGAATAACAGGCGCGGAAGAACCACCCGGAATCACTGCTTTTAACCTTGAGTCGTTACGCATACCACCAGCTAATTGCAATAATTCGGCAAATGGTAAGCCCAATGGAATTTCATAATTACCAGGCCGCTTAACATCGCCAGAAACTGAGAAAATTTTAGTGCCGCCATTATTCGGTTTGCCAAGCTGAAGATATGCTTCGCCACCCATCGCTAAAATAAAAGGTACTGCGGCAAATGTTTCGGTGTTATTGATAGTAGTTGGTTTGCCATATAAACCAAAACTAGCCGGAAAAGGTGGTTTAAAGCGGGGTTGGCCTTTCTTGCCCTCGAGTGACTCTAATAAAGCCGTTTCTTCGCCACAAATATATGCTCCCCACCCTGGGGTGGCATGCAACTCAAAATTAAAGTTACTACCTAAAATATGATTGCCTAAATAACCAGCGGCTCGCGCTTCTTCTAACGCTACTTCGAAGCGTTGATAAACGTCCCAAATTTCGCCATGAATATAGTTGTAACCCACCGAGATACCCATGGTATAGGCACCAATAATCATGCCCTCAATTAAGGCATGCGGGTTATAGCGCATGATGTCGCGGTCTTTAAAAGTACCGGGCTCTCCTTCATCGCTATTGCACACTAAATATTTTTGCCCTGGAAACTGACGCGGCATAAAGCTCCACTTCAGTCCTGTTGGAAAACCTGCGCCACCGCGTCCGCGCAAGGCCGAGACCTTTAACTCAGCAATAATCGCATCGGGTGCAACCGGCTCACTTAAGATGCGGCGCAATTGGCCGTAGCCGCCACGCTTCACATACTCTTCTAAATGCCAATTGTCGCCAGTTAAGCCAGCCAAAATAAGGGGCTTCACATGATTTTTATGCAAGCTGGTCATGCTGCCGATCCTTCTACATAATTCGTCTTAGCACTACGTAACTCGACTAATAAAGCATCAATTTTGTCGTGACTCATAAAGCTACACATACGCTTATCGTTTACAAGCATTACTGGAGAGTCACCACAAGCGCCCATGCACTCACCTTCTTTAAGGGTAAAAGTACCACAAGGCGTAGTTTCATTAAAGCCAATACCGAGTGTATGTTTTAAATAATCAGCAGCATCAGCCCCTTGACTTAATTGACAAGGTAAATTTGTGCAAACCACAATTTTATAAGCGCCAACAGGCTTAGTGTTATACATATTATAGAAAGTTGCAACCTCATCTACCGCAATGGTGGGCATACCCAAGATCTGTGCAACTTCTTCAATTACAGCTGGCGAAATCCAACCTAACTCGGTTTGTGCGGCAATTAAAGCCGCCATCACTGCCGATTGTTTTTGCTCAGGTGGATACTTCGCAATATTGCGATCAATCTCAGCACGGCAAGTAGCAGAAAATAAGCTTGTCATTAGCGATCGATCTCCCCAAAGACAATATCTTGGGTACCAATAATCGTCACAGCATCGGCAATCATATGGCCTCGCGCCATTTCATCGAGGGCAGCTAAATGTACAAAGCCCGGCGCACGAATTTTCATGCGATAGGGCTTGTTAGCACCATCTGAAATTAAATAGACCCCAAACTCCCCTTTCGGGTGTTCGACTGCTGCATAAGCTTCACCTTGCGGAACATGTATACCTTCGGTAAATAATTTGAAATGGTGAATGAGCTCTTCCATATTAGTTTTCATATCTAAGCGTGATGGCGGAGCAACTTTATGGTTTTCGCTCATCACCGAACCTGGATTTGCTTTTAACCAAGTAACGCACTGCGCAATGATGCGATTCGATTGCCGCATCTCTTCCATGCGCACTAAATACCGATCATAAGAATCACCATTTACGCCCACGGGAATATCAAAATCCAACCGGTCATACACTTCATAGGGCTGCTTCTTGCGTAAATCCCATTCAATACCCGAGCCCCGCAACATTGGGCCAGTAAAGCCAAGCTGTAAAGCACGCTCGGGGGTGACCACACCAATACCAACTAAGCGTTGCTTCCAAATACGGTTATCGGTGAGCAGATTGCAATATTCATCGACATTGGCCGGAAACCGCTTACTAAAGGCCTCAATAAAATCGAGCAAAGATCCAGTGCGGGTTTCATTTAAACGCTGAATTGCCGCATCACTGCGCATTTTTGATTTCGTAAACTGGGGCATCTCGCTGGGTAAATCACGATACACTCCCCCCGGACGATAGTAAGCTGCATGCATGCGTGCGCCAGATACAGCCTCATACATATCGAAAATTTCTTCACGATCACGGAAAGCATATAAAAATACGGCCATTGCCCCCACATCTAAACCATGACAGCCAATCCAGAGTAAATGATTGAGTAAACGGGTTAATTCATCAAACATCACACGAATATATTGGGCCCGCAATGGCACATCAACGCCAATTAATTTTTCCATCGACATGACATACGCGTGCTCATTGACCATCATTGAGACATAGTCAAGGCGATCCATATACGGCACGTTTTGAATCCAAGTGCGCGTCTCAGCCAATTTTTCAGTGGCGCGATGTAATAACCCAATATGCGGATCAGCGCGCTGAATAACTTCGCCATCTAATTCAAGCACTAAACGTAAAACCCCATGCGCTGCAGGATGCTGAGGACCAAAGTTGAGGGTGTAATTCTTAATTTCTGCCATGATAAAGAACGCTAAGAAGCAGGTCCTCCGTACGATTCTTCACGAACAATGCGGGGAATCACTTCACGTGGTTCGATCGTAACGGGCTGATACACCACTCGTTTGAGTTCAGGATCGTAGCGCATTTCAACTGTTCCAGAAATCGGAAAGTCTTTACGAAATGGATGGCCAATAAAACCATAGTCGGTCAGAATGCGGCGCAAATCCTCATGACCATCAAACAAAATTCCAAATAAATCAAAGGCTTCACGCTCAAACCAATTAGCAGAGCTCCAAACGGGCACAAGCGAGGCAACTACTGGGTAACTATCCTCGGGCGCAAAAACCCGTAGGCGAAGCCGTTGATTATGTTGCAGAGAGAGCAAATGAGTAACGACTGCAAAACGCAAGCCAGTCCAGCTTCCATCGCCATAATCTTGATAATCAACCCCGCATAAATCGATTAGTTGTGCAAATGCCAAAGCTGGATCGTCGCGCAACAAAAAGGCAGACTCTAAATAATCTTCTGCGCTTACCACGAGAGTTACTTCATTTAAAGCGACCTCAATTGATTTAACTCGTGCTCCCAGCACGTTTTGAATCGTTGTTGCAAGATGATTTAAGCGCTCAGACATGGTTGCTTGACCTAGGCTTTGCGCGCAATAGTACTGGTACGGCCAATTTTGGCCTGCAATTGAATAATGCCGTAAATTAGTGCTTCGGCTGTAGGCGGACAACCTGGTACATAGATATCTACAGGCACAATTCGATCACAACCACGCACAACCGAATAGGAATAATGGTAATAACCTCCACCATTAGCGCATGAGCCCATTGAAATCACCCAGCGTGGTTCAGGCATTTGGTCATACACTTTACGCAAAGCCGGGGCCATTTTGTTACATAGCGTGCCAGCCACAATCATCAAATCAGATTGCCGTGGCGACGGGCGAAACACGACCCCAAAGCGGTCTAAATCGTAACGTGCAGCGCCCGCATGCATCATTTCTACTGCACAACAAGCCAAACCAAAAGTCATGGGCCACAGCGAACCAGTGCGGGTCCAGTTAATGAGCTGATCTGCAGAGGTAGTAATAAAGCCTTCTTTGAGTACGCCTTCTAACGCCATAACATTTACTCCCAGTCGAGGGCGCCCTTTTTCCAGATGTAAACAAAGCCGACAACAAATTCCAAGAGGAAGACAATCATCGAGACATAGCCTGCCCAACCAATATCACGTAAAGCTACCCCCCAAGGAAATAGGAAGGCAGTTTCAAGATCGAACAAAATAAAGAGAATGGCAATTAGGTAGTAGCGCACATCAAATTTCATGCGGGCATCTTCGAATGCTTCAAAGCCGCATTCGTAAGGGGACAGTTTTTCTGCGTTTGGGCTAGAGGGGGCGACTATTTTGCCCAATAACATAGGCACTAAACCAACAGCAATCCCCACAAGGATAAACAGCAAAACCGGAAAGTAGTTTGCGAGGTTCAAAATTAGCCTAAATCAGTTGTCAAACAAAGCCCATATCTCTGTACTAAATTACTAGCAAGATTATAAGGGTTTTCCTCTAGGCACCGGCAAATTTACTGGATAAGGCCCATAAAGCAGGCTTTAAGTACGACCTCAGGAAATCTTGATCTATAGTGTGCGGTGGCAACCATCACAGAGCGGCGGTGATGCCGTTTGCTTACAGCCGCAGAAATAAATAACCTTACTTTCAGTGGCAGTAAATTCAAAGGGGATACAGTCAGTAAAATGATGAGATTCATCACAAAATGGTTGAGTTTTACTCAGCCCGCATGAGCACCATTCATAGGTTTTACCAGCCTGAACTTCAACCGGGTATGGCTCATTTTTTGAGATTTTCTTTTCCATTGCATACCCCTTTTAGTTAAACCAACGGATCATTCATCTGCTCATGAAATTCAGCTAGACTTAAAGCATCACTAATTTCTCTGGGTAGTGCATCGCGCGCTGAAAAAACCCCCAAAATTTTGCCGTCATCAGAAACAATGGGAAGATGTCTAAAACCCCGCTCAATCATAATCATCACTGCATGCGACACAATCATTTCAGGAGGCACGCAATGGGGGTTCGGCGTCATCACTTGAGACACTAAGGTTTTTTCAGGAATTAACCCCTTAGCTAATACCCGCGTCATTAAATCACGCTCGGTCACAATGCCCTCTAAAACACCATTAGGCGAAATGATCAAGACACTGCCACAATTTGCCTTGGTCATGGTGCGTGCAGCATCGAGAATAGTCGCGCTTGGCGGCAAACGCACTAAATTGCTGTGTACGATCGATTTAGATACAGAACGCTCAGTCATTTTTGCTCCTGAAAAAAATATGTCTTATCGTAAAGAAGCATTTATTTTTGCTAAGGCATCAGCCCCTGGGCACAACTCTGCCACCCCTAAAGAATTTAAAGGCTCAGCACAGGTATTTAACGCTTCATGTAAGTCACTGGCTAGCGGATCTAAGTAGAGTAAACCAGTAACTACTTCGCCGCGATCTTGATGTTCATTAATATAACTTAAAGCTGCATAGCGATTAGTAGGATCATAACTAGCATCTAACTTACGTAATCGTAAATAGCTACCATCATGCTGGCGCACTTCAATCAATTCTCCCGGGGCATATGCAGTCGTAATTTCAGAATGTTGTGGGATAAAATCAATTCGGCTCACTGCTTCATTATGTTGTCTAACATAATCGTAACTTTTAGTACTACCGCCATGATTATTAAAGGTAACACAGGGGCTAATGACATCAATAAAAGCTGCCCCACCATGGCCAATTGCACCTTTAATCAGGGGTACTAATTGTTCTTTATCTCCAGAAAAACTGCGCGCCACATAAGTGGCACCCAACTGCAATGCCAACCCAACTAAATCAATGGGGCTATCGTTATTAACAATGCCCTTCTTGCTTTTCGAGCCCCGATCTGCCGTCGCAGAAAATTGGCCTTTGGTAAGCCCATAGACGCCATTATTTTCAACGATGTAAGTCATCCGCACGCTACGCCGCATCGCATTAGCAAACTGTCCTAAGCCAATAGAAGCAGAATCACCATCGCCTGAAACGCCTAAATATAAAAGGTCGCGATTAGCTAAATTGGCGCCTGTTAAGACTGAAGGCATACGGCCGTGCACGGTATTAAAACCATGCGAAGCGCCAAGAAAATAATCGGGCGTTTTAGAGCTACAACCTATTCCAGATAATTTAGCTACGCGATGGGGTTCAATATCCATTTCCCAGCAAGCCTGCACAATTGCTGCAGAAATCGAATCGTGCCCACAACCCGCACATAAAGTAGAAATGCGACCTTCATAATCGCGCCGAGTATAGCCAACCTTATTAGTACTCAAACTGGGATGATGCATGCTCGGCTTAGCAATATAGGTCATGATGATTCCTTTTCAAGACGAGCGCGAGATTTAGGGGTAGCTGGTGATTTTAGGTGTTGACCAATGGCGGCAACGATAAAGCGTGCGGTAATTGGGGTGCCATCGTAATGCAAAATTTTGATTAAGCGAGCTGGATCAATCTCTAGCTCGGTAGTGAGTAGCGTATGCATCTGAGCGTCACGATTTTGCTCTACAACAAATACCTTTTCATGCCTGGCAATGAAATCGCTCACAACCTTAGAAAATGGGAAGGCTCGAATTCGCATAGCATCAAGCACAATTTTATCTGCGCGTAGCACAGCTAGTGTCTCTTGCATCGCTGGGCTGCTTGAGCCAAAATAAATCACCCCAAATTGGCTCGGAATTTTGCCTTGCTCAATAATGGGCTGGGGCACTAAGTCGGCGGCAACCTTAAATTTTAATAACAAACGCTCCATGTTGTAAATGTAATCTGGTCCACGCTCAGAGTAGCGTGCATAGGGGTCGCGGGTTGTACCCCGAGTAAAAAAACTGCCTTTAGTCGGATGCGTGCCAGGCAAGGTACGCCATGGAATACCATCACCATCAACATCTTTATAGCGCCCAAAATCTTTACCAGCCTCTAATTGTTCGAAGGTCATCACTTTGCCGCGATGATAGGCCTCGCGCTCATCCCAGGTAAATGGCTTACTTAAACGCTGATTCATGCCAATATCTAAATCAGTCATTAAAAAGATTGGGGTTTGCAAGAGCTCAGCTAAATCGAGCGCAACAGCAGCTTGCTCAAAGCACTCGTAAGGATCTTCAGGAAATAGCAGTACATGTTTCGTATCACCATGCGAAGCATAAGCACAGGCCAATAAATCTGATTGCTGCGTTCTGGTGGGCATTCCAGTTGAAGGACCGCCACGTTGCACATCAATAATAACAATAGGAATTTCGGCAAAGTAAGCCAAACCAATAAATTCTGTCATCAGTGAAATGCCGGGGCCCGATGTGGCAGTAAAGGCCCGTGCTCCATTCCAAGCGGCGCCAATAATAATGCCAATCGAAGCCAATTCATCTTCGGCTTGAATAATCGCAAAACGATCAAGCCCCGTTTTTTTATCGACTCGAAAACGTTCGCAATACTTTTGAAAT
>CAJASX010000038.1 GCA_903944725.1 uncultured beta proteobacterium | reverse complement strand
TTCATCGGTATAAATGCGGCTATCGACAAAATGTGAGTTAGGAAAACTCGGGGTTTTAAGCCATTCGGCAGAATTACGAGACATAGTTCTCTCCCTAAATAAGGTAAGTAATTGAAATTAAATTAGTACATGAACATTAATTAAAAGAGGCCCGTTACTTTGCCATCGATATAGTCAATTTTTTCTGCAGATGGCACTTTAGGTAGCCCAGGCATAGTCATAATGTCGCCGCAAACCATGACGATAAATTCAGCACCAGCAGCCAAACGCACTTCACGCACGGTAATTGTGTGACCCTCGGGGGCGCCTCGCAATTTTGGATCAGTTGAAAAAGAGCTTTGGGTTTTAGCTACGCACACTGGGTAATGTCCATAGCCTTGTTCTTGTAAGCTCGCAATTTGAGCGCGCACTTTCGAATCGGCATTCACTTCGCCAGCACGGTAAACCCGCTTTGCGATCTTATTAATTTTGTCCCAAAGGGTATCTCCCTCTTCGTAGACAAATTGCATTTTTTTATCAGATTCGCAGAGGTCTACAACAATATTGGCCAAGTCTGCCGCACCTTTACCGCCATGCGCCCAATGTGAAGCTAAAACGACTTTCACCCCTAAACGCTCCATACGCTTACGAATTAAATCGATTTCGGCATCGGTATCACTTAAGAATTGGTTGATTGAAACAACGCAAGGTAAGTTATAAACCTGGGTAATGTTTTCGACGTGACGCTCTAGGTTGACTAAGCCCTTATCTAAGGCAATTAAATCCTCCTTAGTTAAGTTGGCTACATCTACCCCGCCGTGATATT
The DNA here is from genome assembly GCA_903944725.1 of uncultured beta proteobacterium. Lineage (GTDB taxonomy): Bacteria > Pseudomonadota > Gammaproteobacteria > Burkholderiales > Burkholderiaceae > Polynucleobacter > Polynucleobacter hahnii. The sequence goes on along the minus strand of CAJASX010000038.1, from coordinate 18,628 downwards.
TCATCGCGCGAACGGTTACCACAATCACAACCGCAGCTGGCCGCAAGCCTGACTTACGACATTTAATATCAATAAACTTTTCTGCGCCTAGATCGGCTCCAAAACCAGCCTCAGTTACCACGTAATCGGCCAACTTCAATGCAGCTTGGGTGGCAATCACCGAATTGCAACCATGCGCAATATTAGCAAAAGGGCCGCCGTGCACAAAAGCAGGATTATTTTCTAAAGTCTGCACTAAATTTGGTGCCAGAGCATCCTTTAGCAATACTGTCATTGCGCCATGTGCGTTCAAATCTTTAGCTAAAATAGGTTTTAAATCACGGGTATAGCCAATCACAATTTTTGATAAACGCTCTTTTAAATCTTCGATTGAAGTAGCCAAACAAAAAATTGCCATAATTTCGGAGGCGACCACAATATCAAAGCCATCTTCACGAGGGTAGCCATTTCCAGGACCACCCAAGCCAGCAGTTATTGAGCGCAAAGCACGATCATTCATGTCGACTACGCGCTTCCATTGAATCCGGCGCACATCAATGCCCAAAGTGTTACCGTGATAAATATGGTTATCGATTAGGGCTGCTAGCAAGTTATTAGCTAAAGCAATCGCGGAAAAATCACCCGTGAAATGCAAATTAATATCTTCCATCGGCACGATTTGGGCATAGCCCCCGCCTGCTGCTCCACCCTTAACACCAAATACTGGGCCAAGCGATGGTTCGCGCAAACAGATCATGGCTTTTTTACCAATATGGTTTAGCGCATCTCCCAGACCAACGGTAGTAGTAGTTTTACCCTCACCCGCTGGAGTTGGGCTAATAGCCGTAACTAAAATCAGTTTGCCGTCTTTTTTATTTTTTAAGGTATCTAAATACGCTAAAGAGACCTTTGCTTTGTAGTGTCCAAATGGCTCTAACGAGTCTTCAGGAATGCCCAAGCGGTCCTTGGCAATTCCTGCAATCTTTTTCATGGTCGCTTTTTGAGCTATTTCAATATCACTTGGCATTTAAACCCCTGTAAAATTATGGCTGTTATTGGTTGCATTTAGACTTAATTAATCTATTGATAATTAGAACTATACAACATTAATGCACAAGTTTGCATAGTATTTATCAGCTATTAATTAGGGAAACTACTTAGACGACCTCCAACACTAAGGATCGTCTAAGTAAATACAATAGCTTATTAAGCATTTTGATGTTTTTTGATATAAATAACGCATCTTTCAACAGGTTTATAACACCATATGCCCATAAAAGCAGTTAAACGCAAACCCACCAAAAAAATACTCCAAAAGTCACGCGTTAGAATGGCGCCCAGCCAGCGACGCGAGCTTATTTTGGCAGGCGCTATCGATTATTTTGCCGAACTAGGCTTTACTGGAAAAACCCGAGAGCTATCTGAGCGCCTAGGCATTACCCAGCCACTTCTGTATCGCTACTTCCCTTCCAAACAGGTGCTAATGGAGGAAGTATTTGAAATTATTTTCTTAGACTCATGGCAAAAAGATTGGGATGGCTTATTGGCAAATGAGGCTCTTCCCCTCAAGAAACGTCTTGTGAGTTTTTATCAACAGTATTTTGAAGATAGCTTTTCACGGCGCTGGATTCGGGTGTATTTGTATTCTGGCTTAGCGGGAACGGGGATGAATCAGAAATACCTCAAAATGATCCGCCAACGCCTAATTGACCCAGTTTGCATAGCATTAAGAACCCTATCCGGTGACGATAAAAACTGGGGGCCAATCTCAGATGATGAACGCGAATTTGTTTGGGTTTTGCACGGCAGCTTCTTTGCTTATGCGACCCGTAAATATATTTTTAACCATGAAACCAAAATTAATTTTGAGGGCTATTTAACTCGATCAATTGAAAATTTCCTAGATGGCGCTAAATCGAATTACTCCAAATTACGCGCAGTAAAGGTGCCTAGTTAATACCCCACACCTGTATTTCTCGATCCTTTAATTGCCGTAAGTTTTTTTATAAAGCTTCATCCTTGGGTAATTTTGTGTATCCTATATCTTAGATTTTAATTTATCAAAAGCTAAACAATATGTTCAAACTCTTTTCCAGCACCCCGCTTCATGACCCAATTGGTCAGCAAAAGCCAATCGATGAAATTAAAAAAACAACTTGCTATATGTGCGCCTGCCGTTGCGGCATTCGCGCTCATCTGCGCGAAGGCGAGCTGGTCTATATCGATGGCAACCCTGACCACCCCTTAAATCAAGGTGTGATTTGCGCCAAGGGCTCAGCAGGCATCATGAAGCAAAAATCACCCGCCCGTATTACTCAACCACTCTTGCGTAAGGCTGGTAGCGCTCGAGGTGAAGGTGCTTTTGAGCCGATTAGCTGGGAGAAAACATTCGAAATCTTAAGCGAGCGCTTAAGCAAAATTCGTGCGACTGATCCAAAGAAATTTGCTTTGTTTACTGGACGCGATCAGATGCAAGCCCTAACCGGTTTATTTGCGCGTCAATTTGGCACCCCAAATTATGCTGCCCATGGTGGCTTTTGTTCTGTCAATATGGCTGCGGGCATGATCTACACAATTGGCGGCAGTTTTTGGGAGTTTGGTGGCCCCGATTTAGAGCGGGCCAAGTTATTTATTATGATTGGCACGGCTGAAGATCATCACAGCAACCCGATGAAAATTGCTTTATCCAAATTTAAGCGTGCAGGTGGCCGTTTTATCTCTATAAACCCCGTGCGTACGGGTTACTCAGCAATTGCTGATGAGTGGATACCGATTAAGCCAGGTACCGATGGCGCCTTGTTTATGGCACTAATGCATGAGCTGATTCGCAAGGAGAAGTTCGATGCCCCATTTTTGCAGCGCTATAGTAATTCAGGGCAATTGGTTTGCTTAGACACGGGACCAGAAGAAGGATTATTTTTATATGATCCTGATAGCGAGCAAATTAATCTAGATCTACCGCACAACAAATATGTGTGGGATGAAAAAACCAATAGTGCTCGTCCTTGCTTTGAGGCTGGAGTATCACCTGCGCTTACAGGTGAATACATCATGGGCCCAGGTCCGCATGCGGGTAAAAAAGTAGCGCCTGCATTTGAATTACTGCGTCGTCAAGTTGCTGATACAACGCCTGAGTGGGCGGCGTCCATCACCGGTATTTCCGCAGAACGAATTCGGCAACTCGCAAATGAAATGGCGCATGCTGCTTTCGAACAAGCCTTCGAGCTCCCGATTCAATGGACCGATGTCTGGGGTATCGAGCACGATAAAGTCATTGGTCGACCCGTTGCGTTTCATGCAATGCGCGGTCTTTCGGCCCATTCAAATGGTTTTCAAACTACCCGTGGCTTAGCGGTCTTAATGTCTTTACTAGGCACCATCGATCGCCCAGGTGGCTTTCGCCATAAAGCGCCCTATCCAAGACAAGTGCCTCCTAATATCAAACCCCCCTCCTCTGAGGCTGACGTCAAACCCAATACTCCACTGGGTAAAGCGCCACTTGGTTGGCCCACTCAACCTGAAGACCTGGCTTTGGATAACAATGAGCAACCCCTGCGCATTGATAAGGCCTATTCTTGGGAACACCCCCTAGCGGCGCATGGCTTGATGCACAACGTGATTACCAATGCAGTTAAAGGCGACCCCTACACCATTGATACGCTGATGATTTTCATGGCCAATATGTCATGGAATTCCACCATGAATACCATGCAAGTGCGTGAGTTATTAAATTCAAAAAATCCGGATGGTGAATTTAAGATTCCCTTCTTAGTGGTGTGCGATGCTTTCCAATCAGAGATGGTCGATTTTGCAGACTTGGTTTTACCCGATACGACTTACTTAGAACGTCATGATGTGATGAGTATGCTCGATCGCCCAATTTCAGAATTCGAAGGGCCAGTTGATTCGGTCCGCATTCCTGTATTACCCCCCATGGGTGAGTGCAAGCCTTTTCAAGAGGTGCTTGTTGAGTTAGCTTCTCGCTTGAAATTACCAGCGTTTACCACTGCAGATGGCCAACGTAAATTTACTGGCTACACCGATTTCATTACCCGCTTTGAAACTGCGCCTGACTCTGGTATTGGTTTTTTAGCAGGTTGGCGCGGCAAAGATGGAGAAAAAAGTCTGCGAGGCGAACCCAATGCCAATCAATGGCAGCAATACGCAGATAACAATTGTGTGTTTCAGTATCACATGCCTACAGAGCATCATTACATGCGTAATTGGAACCGTAGTTATCTCGATTTTGCTAAGGCCAATGCGATTCGACAAAAAAATGATCCAATCATGATTGCGGTTTATTCCGATATCTTGCAAAAATTTAGATTAGCAGCACAAGGCAAGCGCCCAGGTCGCAAGCCGCCCGAGCACCTAAAAAAACGCATTGAAAAGTATTTTGATCCTTTGCCATTTTGGTATCCTCCGCTTGAAGAAGAGGTAACCGATTTAAACACCTTTAATTTAAATGCGATTACCCAACGTCCCATGGCGATGTATCACTCCTGGGATTCGCAAAATGCTTGGCTCAGGCAAATTCATAGCCATAACTATTTATTTGTAAATACCAAAACAGCTACCGATCAAGGTATTGCTGATGGCGCATGGATTTGGATTGAATCGCAATGGGGTAAAGTGAAATGTATGGCACGCCACTCTGAGGCAGTAGACCCTGGGACAGTTTGGACTTGGAACGCCATTGGTAAAGCCGAATCGGCTTGGAGCTTAGCTGCTAATGCCGACGAATCAAAAAAAGGGTTCCTCTTAAATCACCTCATTACTGAAGAGTTAGCGCTGGGCGGATTTACTGTTAGTAATTCCGATCCAATTACTGGGCAAGCTGGCTGGTACGATGTACGAGTGAAATTAGCACTAGCTGATAGCAGTGAACCTGCCGAGACTTGGCCACAAGTAAAGGCATTTACGGTACCCGGTATGCCTTTGGGGGAGAATGCAAAAAATAAGGGTGAGTTCCAATGAAAACCAATAAACAGCTCGCCCTCGTGATTGATTTAAATGTGTGTGTTGGTTGTCATGCTTGTGTAACCTCTTGCAAAGAGTGGAATACTCAAGGCTCTGCTGGCCCGCTAAGCGATTTGCATGCTTATGGCGCAAACCCCACTGGTACTTTTTTTAATCGCGTGCAAACCTATGAGGCTGGTTCATTTCCAAAAATGGAAACCGTACACTTTCCTAAATCCTGTTTGCATTGCGAAGAGCCGCCATGCGTACCAGTGTGTCCTACTGGGGCTAGCTACAAACGCGCTGAAGATGGCATTGTGCTAGTGGATTATGATAAATGCATTGGCTGTAAATATTGTGCTTGGGCTTGCCCTTATGGCGCCCGCGAGTTAGATGAAGAGCGCCAAGTAATGACCAAGTGCACTTTATGTGTTGATCGCATTTATAGTGAAACTTTACCCGAAAGTGAACGTCAGCCGGCTTGCGTGTTAGCTTGCCCAACCAGTGCGCGTATTTTTGGCGATGTACATGACCCTGAATCAGCAGCTAGTATCGCCATTAAAGAACGCGGTGGTTATTCGCTAATGCCAGAGTGGGAAACGCAACCCGCCAACCAATATTTACCTCGCTCAATTATGGACACCATTCAAGCTGTAATGGATGAAAACTAATGCAACCTAATTTCTCCCTAATCTTTTTTACTATCTTCGCTGGCATGGCACAAGGTTTAATTGTTTCAATTGCCCTACTGAATTTCCGAGCCACCTTACTACCGAGTGAATTTCTAGCTTGGTTAGCTTTACCGGTAGCTTTGGTGCTACTTGTGATTGGCTTATTAGCGTCGTTTTTTCACTTAGGTCATCCCGAGCGCGCTTGGCGGGCTATGCTAATGTGGCGTACTTCATGGCTTTCTCGTGAGGTGCTAGTTTTACCCCTATTCATCGCCGTTACCGCCTTAGCTTGGCTATTTACAATTAAGCAACAACAAGCAACTTGGTTATGGCTTACGCTAATTATTCTGGCCATTGCTTTGTGGGTTTGTACCGCACAAATCTATCAATGCATTCGCTTTATTCAAGAGTGGGCCAGCCCACTAACCTTGGTTAATTTCATGGCGCTAGGCCTTGCATCGGGCTGGCTCTTATTCGCCAGTTTAATTGCTATTTGGCCCCCTATCATTCCAGTAATCGAGCCATCACTACTAGCGGGCTTTGGTTTCATTTTACTATTCGCCTGCCTCAATATTAAGTTATGGATTTGGCGCCGGAATCAAGGCCTAAAGCCGATCTCGAACTTAAATTCTGCTACAGGCATTAAAAATCCCAAGTTACGTCAAACCTCAATGGGGCTAATGGGCGGTAGCTTTAATACCCGCGAATTTTTTCATCAACAAAGTAATTTAGTAATTGGTAATTTACGCAAAATTATTTTCTTTAATGTCTACTTTTTACCAATGATTGTCTTAGCTTATGCCATCTCGACCCAAAGCTACGGTTGGATCGTCGCAGCATTTGTAATTCACTGTAGCGGCTTAATTGCCGAGCGCTGGATGTTTTTTGCAGAAGCTAATCATCCGCAAAATCTATACTATCAGCGAGTTTCATAAAAAAAAATTGAAATTGCTGTAAAAATAAAGTCAAAAAAAACCGCCAGATGATGGCGGTTTAATTATTCAGGAGGTTAATTTACTTGCGTTTATTAACTGCATCCTTGAATGCTTTGCCCGCTGAAAATTTAGCAGTCTTCGCTGCAGGAATCTTTATTTCGGCACCAGTAGCTGGGTTACGCCCCAGTCTAGCGGCTCTTTTACCTGACTTAAAGGTACCAAAACCAATGAGTTGTACTACACCACCCTTGGTAACCGCTTTAATAATATTATCGATTACAGAGCTTAAAACCCGATCAGCAGATGCTTTAGAAAGCTCGGCATCGGCGGCAATTTTTTCGACTAATTCTGCTTTATTCAATTGAAACTCCTTTATTTAATTTATGGCGCCCAGTAACAGTAAGTATCGTATCACTTGCTGTAGAAGTAAACTCTAGGGGATACCCCTAATAGCTAAGTCAGAACTGTTCTCATAAATTCAAACGCCCCACTAAGTGAAAACTCTGCTATTTTAAATGGCCTTATTGGCCAGAAAATAGTGCAACACCATAGCTTACAAATCATCTTTAATTAAAAAGTATAGTGGATCGGCTTTGAAAGAGAGCCTTTACAACTAGTTCAAGCTATATTCCAGTTAACTTCTTTAATTTAGGGTTGGTAGCCAAGTTGCCAGTGCGGGGAAAAGCAGTAGAAGAATAACTGCAATAATTTGCAGAAACATAAATTGGGACATGCCAGCATAAATATCTGTTATTTTCCAAGATGGTACTACCCCTTTTAAAAAGTAGGCAGATAAGGCCACTGGGGGCGATAGCCACGCGGTTTGTAAAGTTACCGCAACTAAGGTTGTGAACCAGATTAAATCAATACCGGCCGCTTTAATGATTGGCAAGAAAATAGGTACAACAATTAGCACAATAGGCACCCACTCTAGCGGCCAGCCTAAGAGAAAAATTAATAACAAAATTAGTATGAGCAGCACCATTGGTGGGACTGGTAATGATGTGAGTAAAGCCGCAATCAGATCAGCACTGCCAAGTCGTGAAAAGACTGATCCGAACAAATTTGATGTAGTTACCAAAAGCAGAATCATGCTCGATATTTCTAATGTCGACATAATGCACTTTTTAAGTTTTACAAAAGTCATACGACCAGACAGCATGGTTAATATAAACGTCGCTACACAACCGACTGCCCCAGCATCGGTTGGTGTAGCAATTCCCATTAAAATTACTCCCAAGGTAGATAACAAAACAACAATAATCGGCACACTACCAATCGCCAGGTCAATTAAGACTGGGGTCATTGATTTAGCTCTTAACTCAACAGGTAACGCGGGCCCTAAACTAGGGTTTATCCAGCAACGAACCATACACCACATAGCAAATAAAAATGATAAAAGTAGTCCTGGTAAAACTGCCGCTGCAAAAAGATCGGTAGCTGGCACGCCAACTACAGGGCCCATCACAATAAGCATAACTGAGGGGGGGATTAAAATTCCGAGCGTGCCACCAGCAGTAATCGCTCCTGCAGACATTCTGGCATCATAGCCACTCTTAATCATCGAAGGTGCTGCCATTACACCTAACAAAGTCACCGAGGAGCCGACGATTCCTGTAGCGGCTGCAAATATAGTGGCAGTAATAATTACAGCTAAGTAGAGAGAGCCGCGTATCCCCGAAAACAATTGCTGAATGGAATGAAATAGACGCGCCATCAAGCCTGATTGTTCAAGCAAGAATCCCATAAATAGAAAGAATGGTATCGAGGCAAGGATGCTATCTTGCATCACCGAGAGGGTTTGCAAAATAGCTAAATCGAAGACAACTGGCCCTAGAGCGATGAAGCCAATGATAATTGCGACCGCCCCCAGAGTAAAGGCAATCGGAAAGCCAATAAAAATAGCGGCGAGTAAAAAAGCTAGGCCAACAAGGCCAAGAATTTGGTCGTTCAAATGATAACCTTTTCTTCCAAATCAATTTGGCGTGGCCATTGATTTGTTTGAATCGTGACCAAACATTTAAAAATCTCAGAAAGCCCCTGAATACCCAATAAAAATCCCGTGGCCGGTAATACGAATTTAAATGGCCAAGTTATTGCCATCCAAGGACTTGAGACAAATCGTTCATTAGTTAAAAAAGCTTTTAGGAAATATTCCCAGCCAGTGAAAGTAAAAATTAGAACAAAAGGGTAAAAAAATAAAGCGTAACACGCTAAATCGATATATGCCTGCAGACGTGGCGACCATCGGTCATAAAACATATCAGTTCGAATATGCCCTTTTTTTCTGAGCGTGTAACTTGCCCCTAACATAAAAAAAGATCCATAGAGCATGAAAGTCATGTCATACGCCCAAATTGTTGGTTTACCAAACGCATAGCGCGCTACAACCTCATAGGCCAGACTCAAAATCATGGGAACCAACATCCAGCCAACTACACTCCCAACCCACAGGGTTAGAGTATCGATCTTGGCGCTAAGCTTTAATAACGTACTATTTGATACTGTCACTTCAGTTCCTATTAAAAAGGGTGGCCAAATGCCACCCTGTTAAGTTTTATAATAAAACTGATTTAGCTTATTTCACTGGTGCGGGAACAGACGCTCCAATGTTGTAATACAAACCATTGATTTTTGTCCAATATGGCACAACTACCGTAGCAAACTTGCGCTGTGAATCTAAAACTTCCTTGAAAAATGGATTCTTTGCAGATTCGCGGTCATAAACTACAGTTGTTGCTTTTTGGAATGCAGTGAAAAACTCTTTTGGTGTATCGTGAATAGTTACACCATGATCCTTTTTCAGCTTATCCATCGCAACGGCATTACGATAAACGTTAAAGGTATATGTTTCTGCAATCGTTGCAGCTACCGACGCCTCTATGATCGCTTTTAAGTCAGGAGACAATTTATTCCAGAACGTCTTATTTATTAACAATTCTGCTACGTCGGTCGACTGGTGTAAACCTTGCAGATAGTAATGCTTAAACACCGTCTGGAAGCCCAGAATCATGTCATCTGCAGGGCCAATCCACTCAGCAGCATCAATCACGCCACGTTGGGCGGCTGGCACAATCTCAGCACCAGGCATGGCAACAGTAGTAATACCCATTTCCTTGAAGATTTCAGCCGTCAATCCTGGGGGGGAACGGTACTTCATGGGCTTCATTTCATCAATCGACTTGATTGGTTTTTTGAACCAACCGAATGGATCGGGCCCCATCGGCTGAATCATAAATGGCTTAATGTTTGTTTTCAGAACATCGGTATAGAGCCGGTCATAGAGCACATCGCCACCGCCATTTTTCAGCCATGACATGTGTGAGACCTGATCTAATCCAACCCCAACACCTGCTGCTGGATTTGAAAAAAGAGCTGCCGCAGAGTTTTTACCAGACCAATAATGGGTCCATGCAAAACCACCATCGACCACTCCTTTATCAACCGCCTCTAAAATTCCAAAGGCACCAACAACTGCGCCATCGGGTAGAATCTCGACCTTGATACGGCCATTCGACATCTTGTCGACTCGCTCGCCAAAGTTTTTCATCAGTTCAAAGTAAATACTGGCAGTAGGAACTGCAGTTTGTATTTTCATTTTAATAGGGGCAGTTTGTGCAATTGCTGCACTGCAGAAAATACTACTTGTAGCCACAACTACCATTAGCCGTTTCAAAAATGTAGCTGACATTACTATCTCCTCACTTGTTATTAAATTTGATTCTAATGCAACTAACTGAACAAAATGTCTCAAATTAGTGTAAACACTTAGATAAAAAGTAAAAGTAGCGCCCTGCTCAGTATTCCTTCGTATCTAAAACTGATCGAAGTAGTGCCTTAATTTCTAGCAAATATTTGCCAAACTGTTCAAAATCGGCTGCCTGTCTCAGGTAAGTTCTTCGCTTAATTGGATCATAATTGATACCAATCAGCATTCATCCCATAGACTCTAATTACACGTAATCTTGGTATTTTTCCAATAAACGGACAGGTTTTGATAAAGCATCACGACGAAATGGGTCGCCTAATTCACGGGTGCACATAATTTCTATCACGCACGTTTTGCCTTCCTTCATTTGCATCTCTATTGCCTGCTTTAAGGCTGGCCCTACTTGGTCTAAGCGATCGACCACTATCCCTTCGGCGCCCATCGATTTAGCGATCCCAGCAAAACTTGGGCTATCTAATTCACCAGCGACAAAACGACGGTTATAGAAATCAACCTGGTTTTTCTTCTCTGCGCCCCACTGACGGTTATGAAAGACAATTGCAGTAACCGGAATATTATGACGTACAGCGGTTAGTATCTCAACCATACTCATCGCCCAGGCGCCATCACCGGCATATGCAATTGCCGGGCGGTTGGGAGCGGCGGTTTTGGCACCCATAATGGTTGGCAAAGCATAACCACAGTTGCCAAAACTCATTGGAGCAAAAAAGCTGCGTGGCTTTTCAAAGCGTAAATAGCTGTTAGCGACAGAATTAATATTACCAATATCCGTTGAGACCATTACATCCGCAGGCATCGCTTTTTCTAATTCACGTAATACTTCACGCGGATGTAAATATTCTCCACCCGTAGGAGTCTTTTCTTTTTTCTGTTCTTCAATCATGTCAAGACTAAAAGCGTCCTTTTCATGGGTCCAAGCGTCTAATTCCTTTTCCCACGCAGCCTTTTCTGCTGCAATGATTTTTGCTCGCTCGGCTTTGTTGGCATCAGCCACTAAGGTTTTCTTTTCTAAGCGCTTACTCAAGGCAAGCGCTGCCGCTTTCGCATCGCCACAAATACCAACTGAAATTTTCTTCACTAAACCGAGCATCTTATTATCCGCATCGATCTGAATAATCTTGGCATTCTTCGGCCAGTAATCCATGCCATGCTGGGGTAAGGTGCCAAAGGGGCCTAAGCGTGAACCCAATGCCACCACCACATCGGCTTGAGAAATTAATTTCATCGCTGCTTTCGAACCTTGATATCCTAAAGGTCCACACCACAGCGGATGACTAGCGGGAAAAGAATCATTATGCAAATAACTATTTACGACTGGTGCGCCTAAGCGCTCAGCCAAGGCTTTGCATTCCTCAACCCCATCTGCCATCACTACGCCACCACCCGAAATAATGACGGGAAACTTGGCGTTTGCTAAGAGCTCGGCGGCAGCATCTAAGCTAGTCTCGCCACCTGGCCCACGATCTAGGCGATTGGGCTGAGGAATTTCGACTTCAATTTCACCATAAAAATAATCCCGTGGAATATTGAGTTGGGTTGGCCCCATTTCCGACATGGCCCGATCAAAGCAGCGGCCAGTAAATTCGGCCATCCGCTTGGGGTTATTCACATGTCCTTGGTATTTAGTAAATTCTTCAAACATCGGCAATTGATTTGCTTCTTGAAAGCCACCCAAACCCATTCCCATCGTGCCAGTCTCGGGCGTAATAATCACTACTGGGCTATGCGCCCAATAAGCCGCAGCAATAGCGGTAACGCAATTACTAATTCCTGGGCCGTTTTGGCCAATAACCACACCATGCCTGCCACTGACCCGCGCATAACCATCTGCCATATGGGCAGCACCCTGCTCGTGTACCACGGGAATTAAACGAATGCCAGCGGGAGCAAAGATATCCATTGCATCCATAAAAGCAGAGCCCATGATGCCGAAAATATCCTTGACATCATTAGCTGCCATGGTCTCGACAAAGGCTTCTGAGGGCGTCATTTTGTGGGGGCCATTACTTAAATTCGGGGTAGTTTTAGACATGGGGTCGGTTTCCTATTCAATTAAATGGAACAATTTGTTCTATAATTTTCATAATAATCAGGGATTTTAGCTTAAGTCAAGCAGATAAACCATTATATGGAATATATTTAAGTAGATATTTGGATCAATCTCAGTCCGGTCTTTTGGAGAAAGAAGTATGCCCAGCGCCAGTGTTTTAGCCGATTTAAGTCAACTACAACCCGATCGTCAAGTGGCTGTAAAAGAGGCCTTTCCTGAATGCGCATTTACGGCTAATTTTGCGGTGCCTACTTTTAGTCAGGCTAGTGAGTTCGTGCCCATGCGTGACCCAGCCTACCGCCTAAATGCCGATGCTACCCTAGCGGTTCTAGCAGGTTTTGCCTTTAATCGGCGAGTGTTATTACAGGGAATGCATGGCACCGGAAAATCAACCCATATTGAACAAATTGCTGCGCGCCTCAATTGGCCTTGTCTGCGAATTAATCTTGATGGTCAAATTTCGCGCACAGATTTAATTGGTAAAGACGCTATCGTTTTGCGAGATGGAAAACAAGTCACTGAGTTTCAAGAGGGTCTTATCCCTTGGTCATTACAACGCCCGATGGCATTGGTGCTAGATGAGTATGATGCCGGGCAACCCGATGTCATGTTTGTCATTCAACGCATGTTAGAGCGCGAAGGACGGCTGACTTTGCTTGATCAAAACCGTGTGATTGAACCCCACCCGGCATTTCGGATTTTTGCCACTAGTAACACCGTCGGTTTAGGCAATTGGAACGGTTTATATCAAGGCACACAATTACTCAACCATGGCCAAATGGACCGCTGGGATATTGTGGCTGCGCTTAATTATCTAGCACCAGCCCAAGAGGCCGAAATTGTATTGGCGCGCGTTCCAGAAATTGGCATCAACTCCTCAGTTAGTCTAGTTCAGTCGATGGTGGAACTTGCCAATTTAACTCGTCAAGGGTTTGCTGCGGGCGATTTATCGACGCTGATGTCAACCCGTACTTTAATTACTTGGGCAGAAAATTGGCGCATCTTTAATAATTTAGCGCTTGCCTTTCGCTTAGCCTTTTTAAATAAATGTGAAGCTGAAGAGCAGCCTTTAGTTGCCGAGTTTTACCAACGTTGTTTTGATGCAGAGCTAAATGGCTAATCAGCTTCTTTTAAAACAAAGTTTAAGTCAATAGTTTGCGCTGTGCAAAATCAATCTCATCATGATTTTCATTTACAAGAACAGTATGGGGCTGTCTTACGCTCATTATCTGGTGACTGCAGCGTAGCAATTCGCGATTGGCAACTACATCAAGCTACTCGGTCTTATGGTCAGATTGCACCCCACCTTCACTTAGCCAACCGCGGGCAAGCATGGTTTGAGCCACGGGGTATGCTCGATGGCCTAGCGCTTCGTTTACGCTATTCCGATCCAGCCTTGCATCAAGAGCTGATTCCACAAGACCAATTGGGATCCTTTATTTTTGAAGTACTAGAACAAATTCGAGTTGAAAGTATTTGTCCGCCAGCTTTAATTGGCAGTAAAAAAAATCTGCGGCAACAATTTATTGCTTGGCTTACCCATTTTATGGGGGCGGGTCAAGCTGAGGGCAGTATCGGCTTACTCCTCTTAGCTGTTTTTTGTATGACTTGGATGCGCCTCAACAATCAAGAACTACCGCAACAAATGCAAGATACCATTGAAGCTACTCGCGCAGGTCTTGCAAGTGAAACTGGGCCAATCCTTAAACAACTTAAAGCTTTTCAAGCCCAACAAGAACAATATTCACAGCAGGCCTTGCAACTCATTCAATTAGTAGGTGAATTAGTGCAGGCCGAATATCAAAGTCAACCAAGTTTACGCTCTAAAAGAAAGCAGATTAACTCACCAGCTTTACTAATTAATTGGATTCCACCACATCAATCTTTAATTACCTTGCCTGCAAAACCCAGTAGCTCAGTAAGCCGTCAAGCGCAACGCTATGAATATGCTGCGGTACTCAATCGATATTCAATTTTTAATGCAAGCTATGACCTTGAAATTAAAGCACAAACTGCTGTCCGTGCTGAACAATTACAAAACTTTCGTAACGAAATAGATCAGTGTATTCAAGCTTGGCAAATACCCTGGGGGAAATTCATTCGGCTTTATACCGCACTTCTGGCACAGCCCCATCTTAGCCAATGGCAAAATACCGAAAATGAAGGCTTGCTTGATCGCCGCTATCTCAATCGGCTCATTACCTCACCACTTCAGCAGGCAATACAAATAAGGCGCGTCACCAAGCCACTAGCGCGAACCCAAATTACCTTTTTATTAGATTGCTCAGGCTCGATGAAGGAGCATCGGCTCGAGTTAGCTAGTTTTGTGGATGTCATGGTCAGAATTTTAGAAAGTGCTGGTGTTGCTACAGAAGTCTTAGGCTATAGCACGCTTGCCTGGCAAGGCGGAAGGCCCTTTAAAGAATGGCAAAAAATGGGGCAAGGAGAAAACCCAGGACGTCTCAATGAACGAGCTCATTGGATTTTTAAAGATCAGCAAACTAGCTGGCGTAAAGCTCGCCTTGGAATGGCCGCCTTATTAAAACCAGACATTTATCGTGAGAGCTTAGATGGCGAAGCTCTGTTATGGGCTACCCAACGCATCAACCAATCTACTCAGAGTAGCCGTGACAAAAAAATTATTTTGCTATCGGATGGTTGTCCAATGGATCGGGCTACCCTACAGGCTAACGGCGAAACATTTTTACTGAACCACTTACTCAATGTTTTAGCGTGGACTAAGCACGCAGATATTCAAGTTTGGGGTTGTGGAATTGGTGAAGAAATGCGCAGCGCTTTTAAACGGCGCTTAAGTTGGGAACTTCATGCAAGCAAAAGCAGTGTGCCAGCTTCAGCTGCGCTCGTAGTTGGTGCAATTAGTAATTGGGCACAAGAGTTAGCAGATCAAGCCAATCGATAAACCCTAAACTACGAGCTCATTAAAGTATTCATGCTGAGTGGTATTTAAGGTTGAAATACGCCACTCAATCGGCTCATCTTGTAAATTAAAAGCGACTCGACGAATCGTAATTACAGGCGATTGGGGTTTTAACCCTAGCCAACTTGCAAATTGCTTGCCTGCTAAACCAGCTCTCAGGCGTTCACGCGTACGAGCTACCGACTGACCATATTTAACTTGATACAACTGATAAATACTACCCTGCCGATTTTCGAAAATGGTACGAGTTAAATTTTTAAAACGTTTTTTTTCTAAAGTAATTTGATCAATCATCACGCACTGCTCTTCAAGAAATAAGCGATTAACGATACGCCAAACTGGTGCGCCCTCTTTCATTTCGAGCTTTAAAGCCTCCTCACGACTTGCTAAGGCGCTATTTAATGAGACCAGCTCAACGCGCGGAGTAATTTTTTTATCGGCATCATGCCGCACTACATGAAAGAAGTAATACAGCTGACGTTTTGAGTCGTGTTCTGCCTGAAAAGTACCCTTCCCCTGACGCCGAACCACAATTCCTTCAGCTACTAGTTCATCGACTGCCTTTCGTAGGGTACCAATCGAAACATCAAACTCATGTGATAAATCTTTTTCAGCTGGTAAAGCTTGACCGATTGGAAAACGGCCCCTGACCAAATCAGCGGTGATTTTTTGTTTCACCTCTTGATAGGCGGTCAGGGACTTCATGCCTTTATAACTTAAGCAGATTCATACAAACGCGTCATCACAAATTCACGGTGACCTAAAATTTCAGCCGCAGTTAATTCGCCATTAGCAGTACGCATGAGGGCATCTAATAATTTGTCGCCCGCAGAATCTAAGGTTTCTTCACGCCGCAAAATACCAGAAACATCGACGTCAATATGCTCTGCCATCGTACGCACCGTCATTGGATTCGCGCAGAGTTTAATGACAGGCAAAATTGGATTGCCAATTACGTTGCCTTGGCCAGTAGGAAACAGATGGGCAGCGAAACCTGATGCCGCACACAAAGTTACCATTTCAGCAGCCGCTGAAGAGGAGTCCATAAAATGTAAACCCTTCATAGCTGGCACTTCAGCCTTATCTAGCACCCCATCAACAATACATTTCTTACCGATTTTCTGAATATTGCCTAAGGCCTTTTCTTCAATCGTGGTTAAACCGCCAGCAATATTACCTTTAGTCGGTTGCGAATCCGATAAATCGCTCGTTTTATTGCGCTCAATGACATCTTGATAGCGATCAAACATGGCACGAAACTGTTTTTTGACTTCTGGAGTGCGGCAACGTGCTTCAACCAAGTGTTCGCCACCAGTTAATTCGGTAGTTTCACCAAATACCAGGGTTGAACCAATTTCATACAATTTATCAAAAGCATTACCCACGGTTGGGTTTGAAGCACAACCTGAAGTGGTATCTGATTCGCCGCATTTAGTCGAAACCCATAACTCTGCAAGGGGTGCTGAAACGCGCTGTTGCTTCGAGGCATGCTTCATCATGGCATAGGCGGCCTTACTCGCACTAGCAATGGTGGCAGTATCGCCGTTGCGCTCAATCCAAAAACCCTCAACTGGTTTGCCCGATTTTTTAATACCCTCAACCACTTTTCCAGTCCATTGCGGCTCTATGCCAATTACCACTACTCCAGCTACGTTAGGATTACAGCCAGCGCCAATTAAGGTGCGAAAATGCAATTCCAAGTCGGCGCCAAACTGCAAACGGCCATAAGGATGGGGAATAGCAATTGTGCCTTTAATATTATTAGCCACGGCTTCACAAGCAGCATTCGACAAGTCATCTAATGGCAGGATGATGACGTGATTACGTATACCCATGC
Source organism: uncultured beta proteobacterium (assembly GCA_903944725.1). Classification (GTDB taxonomy): domain Bacteria; phylum Pseudomonadota; class Gammaproteobacteria; order Burkholderiales; family Burkholderiaceae; genus Polynucleobacter; species Polynucleobacter hahnii. The sequence goes on along the minus strand of CAJASX010000038.1, from coordinate 1,529 downwards.
GGCCATTTTCACGGCGATAGCCCATGAAAGTTGCATCTTTTAAATTCATCATTTTTTATCTCTTTCTTTTACTCTAATCACACTTTGGTTTATTACCAGCGCTTGGTCTTCACATTTTGAACATGGGTATGTTCGCCTTTTTTAATCGGCGCTACCACCTTACCAATGTCAACCCCATATTTAATGATGGTGTCGCCGGTTTTTAAATCTTGCAAAGCAATTTTGTGTCCAATGGGAATATCACTTTCCGATTTAATCGTGACAGTACTATCCCCATCCATCACCCAACCTGTTAAGTCGGTACCCGCTTTAACACCTTCAACCACGACCACGCCAACGACGTCTCCTGGCTCATGCACGACGAAATGTATCATTAACTTCTCCTTTAAAAATCATTTAATTATTAAGTCTTCCAAGACTGTTGAATGCCAGCTTGAATTTCATCAAACAAAGCATCAGGTACTACAGATCCATCTAAAAATGCAGTTGCACGCAGACTAAATCGGCGCTGACCTGGTAAACGAACAGCGCGATCTTGCGCTAATTCAGCAATAAAATCATTCATGCGACCCTGAAAAACGCCTTTACCCGCTAACCCAGGATCAATCGTTATCAGCAACTGACCAATACGGGGACGATTACCTTTAGCATTAAAAAATGAATCGGCCTCATACGAAAATCGACTGCCAGATAAGCCTACTACTAATAACTCAATAACAAGCGCTAGTAAAGCACCTTTGTCTCCTCCCAGTGGCACCATTAAACCTTTTAGACCAGCCTGGGGATCAGTAGTAGGTTTACCATCGGCAGTTAATGCCCAACCTTCTGGAATCGCTTCGCCTTTTTTTGCCGCAACTAACAATTTGCCACGCGCTACTGCCGAGAGCGACATATCAATTACGAGGGGGTCACCGTGTGGCACGGGAAAGGCGGCGGCCAAAGGGTTAGTACCAAAAATAGCTTTACTACCACCGGCCATCGGCATAGCTGCAGGCGTATTACCAAGTAACAGCGAAATATAACCAGCCCGTGCAGCAGCTTCGGTGTAATGCCCCGCCACCCCAAAATGGTGGCTATTTTTAACAGCGACTATACCAATGCCAAAGTTTGCAGCTAAGTTAACCGATAAGTCAGTAGCAAAACGTAAAGCCGGAAACGCTAAACCATCACGAGCATCAACTAAAGCAGCGGAAGATTTATACATTTGCACTCGTGGGCTTGCCTTGAGAGCAATTCGCCCGCTCTGAGCATGTCCAGCGTATTGCGCCACACGAGCTAAGCCATGGGATGCTAAACCATCGGCTTCAGCCAGAGCTAAAAATTGGGCGGTTTCATACGCTGATTTGGTATCAATACCGGCCGCTTGCAAACCTGATGCGGCTAAATCAACGCTTTGTTGGAAAGTTAATTTCATGATGTAGACCTTAAAAATTGGTCAACTTCAGTAGCTATTAATAAACTCACCCGCTCATTACTTTCCACTGTCACTCCAGCAATATGCGGGCTTAAAATCAGATTTTCAAGACCAG
>CAJASX010000037.1 GCA_903944725.1 uncultured beta proteobacterium | reverse complement strand
GTTTGCTTGGTTTTTTACTGTGGTTCTTTGGTTTTATTGTTATTGGTGGCGAATGGTTTTGTATGTGGCAATCCGAGCAGTGGAATGGTATTGGGGCAGCCTTTCGTTTCGTTGTCATCATCATGTTTACATTGCTATTTACCGCATTGCCTGAGCCAGCGGGCGACAATAAATAGAGCCAGGCATCCTAGGCCCTGGTCGATTCCGCCCCGGGCCACCAAAAATCTCTCTAGCCCACTTGTTGGGATATTTTCTTTTGGTCTGGTGGCCATTCTGTTTCAACGTAGGTATTATTTGTAGGCATTGATTAGAGCCTAAGAGTAATTAGTATTAGATGTGTAATTGGAATATTTTTAAGGATACGAGCCACATGCCTTTTGAGTCTTTTAATGGGCAATTAGCCCCCCTGATTACCATGTTTTTATGGAGCCTTGGAATGGGGCTACTTTCTTATTATCTAGTCTATAAGACTACATTATTCAATCACCTCATTGAAGTCCCGCTTGTACCACCATTTGCAGCTTTGCCAGCAGTCATGTTTGCATTTTTAATGGGCTTTATGTCTTCAGATGCATGGCAGAATTATTCTTATGCAAGAACAGCGCTCATCAATGAGTCTGTAGCAATCACCCGCATTTTAAATATTCCTGTTGGCACTCCAGAGCTACAAAAAAATATCAAGCTCTCCGTACAAACGTACTTAGACGCCGTTCTTAACGAGGAGTGGGCTGATTCAATAAATAAATCTCCTAGTCCAAAGGCGCAAGCATCGATCGATAGTATCGAGCTCAGTATCTGGCAGGGTGTCGCTGCCTGCGGTCAATCATCAGGTAAGAGCCTTCCTTGTATAGATTCAGCAATGAGTAGTGTATTTATTGGCGCTCTAAATGATTTACGAGCTGCCCGCAGACAAAGATTGTCCTTGGGTTATGTGGGTAGCACCGATGGAAAATGGATCTTGGCCATTTTTTTGGGTCTGATTTCCGTTATAAGCGTGGCTGCAGTCCATCGGCATAACATAAAGACGGGAATTACCGCCTTAATCCTTTATTGCTTGAGTATCTGGATTGCCTTGGGTATTGCTGTCTTGTTTAGTAATCCGTATGAAGGGTCAGAAAGGCTTAAGCCTATTCCGTTCATGATTACCTTAGAAAGTTTGAAGAATATATCCAAATAAGATATTGATGTCGTTTCAAAGTCATCATCAATAAAGCAATAGTGGCAGCCGATACAAGAATGTCATGCCTATCTTATTTAATGAACAAGAAAAACTGTAAATAGAGTTAAAAGCTGTTAATTTGCATCAAATATTGACCTAGCATCTGCTCAATACAGACTGACAGTCGTAGGCAATCTCTTCTTTTAGGCAGATCATCATTTGCAGCAAAGGGCGGGCCAGTTTTGGAAGCAAATTAACATCAACACAACTAATTTGTCAAAAATGCTATCTATTGTTTCTCAGTCAATAATTTTCTTAAAAATATGATATAAATCAAAAATAAGCAAAATTCCGCTTATTTACCTGGCTCAAAAGATCCAAAATAAATCCTAGGAGGTTTTATGCAATTGCATCATCATTTAAATGAATCACCATTTTCTTGTAGTTGTTGCATGGATTTGCTCGATCCTAAAAAGACGAGACGAGATTTTTTACGATTAGCCGGTGGAATTGCTGGCATAGGTAGTCTTGGAATGCTTATAGGCCCAGGCACAGCCTTTGCTGCATCGGGAAAGTATGATGCCATGCTGCTTTCTTGTATTGATCCTCGCTTTCAAAATCCAGTGAACAAAAGGGAAAATGATAGGGGTCTCGGGGGAAAGTACAGCTCATTTACGATAGCCGGAGGATCTATAGGGGTTGTTGCGCCAGCTTTTAAGGCTTGGCACGAAACCTTTTGGCAAAATCTAGACGCTTCAAAAGGTCTGCATAGCATTAATAAAGTAATCGTAATTAATCATCGCGATTGCGGCGCAGCTGAAATTGCATATGGCAAGGGAGCAGTAGCGACTCCCGCAAAAGAAACCGAAACTCACAAGGCAGCGTTGCTGGAATTTAAGAAGCAATTAAAGGTTCGACAGCCCACATTAACTGCAGAATTGGGTCTTATGTCTTTGGATGGAAAAGTAGAGTCTTTCTCTTAACTGTCGGTTGATTCCACTCTCAGATTCCTTCAAAATATCAAAAAAAAGAAAAGAGCTTGAATTGTGAAAGGCATCATCTGCCAGATTTTAGGGGTTTTGCCCCAGTGGTGTGCAGAAATAATGAAGTGGTGTATCAGCACTAGGCGGATAGGCATCATTGGCCCTGGTCGATTGGCCTGGGCCAACAAGAAACACCAAAACCACCTTCGGGTGGTTTTTTAGTTTTTAGGGTGACAGGCAACTTTTGTTAATAATGGGCAATTCAAGCAAAATCATTGAAATGATTCGACTAATTTTTTGTCTACTGACCACACTCTTTTCTCTTAAGTTGTTGGCGGCAACCCAATTGAATGAAGAGATAATTTTTGTCCCAAAAAAATTGTTGATTGGCTCGATCTCTCTGGAAACAACAATATTTAAACCTAATGGGGATGGCCCTTTTCCATTGGTAATTATTAATCATGGGAAAAGCTTTGGAAATTCACACTTTCAGAATCGCTATAGACCTCTATCGCCAATAAGATATTTCTTAGAGCGGAACTATGTAGTTTTTGTTCCAATGCGCCAAGGATTTTCAAAATCAGGCGGAAATTATTCAGACGGCTCTTGCTCAATGAAAGCAAATGGCTTACTTCAAGCCGAAGATATTCAGCCTGTAATTGAATATGCTCATGGACTTCCTTATGTAGATAAAGTCCAGACATTAGTAGTTGGTCAATCTCATGGTGGTTGGACAACCCTGGCTTATGGCGCCAGCAAGCCAGACAAATCAGTTAAAGGCCTAGTAAATTTTGCTGGCGGCTTAAAAAATGAAAGTTGTGGCGGTTGGCAGTCAGACCTATATCGCACTGCCGAGGATTTTGGCAAGGAAACTAAAGTCCCAACAATATGGTTCTATGGAGACAACGACTCCTTTTTTCCCAGGCAGACCTCAGACGCCATCTTTGAGCATTACAGGGTAGGAAATCCTAAGTCTCAATTCGTGGCCTATGGAACTTTTGGCAGTGATTCACATCTATTATTTACAAGCAATGATGGTAGAGCAATTTGGGAGCCGTATCTTACAAAGTTTCTTGAGTCTATTGGCATGTCTTCTGAGGTTGTTAACCCTCAGTTTCGGCCTTTACCGCGCACGGCTGCTCCATCTAAAACTCAATTTGCTGAAATTGGAGAGGTTGAAAAAATTCCCTTTTTAACCGATTCGATGAGGAAAGCGTACAGCTTGTTTTTAGAAAAACCCTTTCCACGGGCATTTGCTATTAGTGAAACCAAGAATTATGGATGGGAGTATGGAGGTGATGATCCCTTGGTGAGCGCCTTAAGTAGGTGTGAAAAGAAAGCAAGCGCTAAATGTAAGTTATATGCCGTTGACGACTATGTGGTTTGGTAGCTAATATTCTTTATAAGTACTTATTTCGACTAGGGCCTAATGTCCTCAGCCCTAGTCGATTCCGCCCCGAGCCACCAAACACAAATAATGACCTGCTTCGTGCGGGGCATTTTCTTTTGTGCCTTTAGCCGTGTTAAAATATAATGTATACAAAGTATTCTTAAGTGAGAACATAATGGAAACTTCTGTTTTAACTTTACGGGTTAGCAACAAAACAAAGGTAATGCTAGATAAGTTAGCAAAAGCAACTCAACGCACAAAATCTTTTTTGGCTTCAGAGGCTATAGAGCGTTATTTAGAAGTTGAAGCTTGGCAGGTTAAAGAAATTAAAGCCGCATTAAAAGAGGCCGATAACCAAGACTTTAATTCAGATAAAGAGTTTGCTAAGTTAGTGAAAAAGTATGCGGGTTAAGTGGTTACGTAATGCCGCCAAAAATCTAAATGACGCCACAGAGTACCTTGCAGATGAAAACCCAAAAGTGGCTATAGAATTCTTTGTTCATTCGGTTGAAAGTGTTAATAAATTAGCACAATTTCCTGAGCTAGGGAGGGCTGGTAGGGTCGCCGGAACAAGAGAATTAGTGATTGATAGATTTCCGTATATCGTTCCATACCGAATTAAAGATGGGAATGTAGAAATATTCCGTGTATTGCATACATCAAGAATGTGCCCTAGGAAACAGTAAATCCGCTTTGTATAGGCAAAGTGCCAATGCTAAAAATGATGGCTTCCACTTAAAAAAGGACTAATTACATTTCTTTTAGTATGGCTAAACTTTTCTTTATGAAATAAAATGTGTAGCCCCCAAGTTCTTGGCAACATTTAAAATTATCTTAGGAGACTGCTATGCCAATGTTAGACGTAGGAATGGACGGAAAACAAAAGGTAGAGATTTATTACGAAGACCATGGGTCAGGTAAGCCAGTAGTTCTTATTCATGGTTGGCCTCTTAGTGGTAGGTCGTGGGAGGCTCAGATAGGGCCATTAGTGAATGCGGGGTTTCGCGTCATTACTTATGATCGAAGGGGTTTCGGTTGGTCAAGTCAGCCATGGAATGGCTATGAATATGACACTTTTGCTTCAGACCTTAATCAGCTACTAAATCATTTGGATTTAAAGGAGGTGACGCTTGTTGGCTTCTCAATGGGGGGCGGTGAAGTAGCGCGCTATGTTAGCACTTATGGAGCAGAGCGTATTGCCAAAGCGGTATTTGCGGGTGCTGTTCCTCCGTTTTTGCATAAGGGTCCGAACAATCCGGATGGTGCATTGGATGATCAAACAATTGCAGGTTTTAAAAAAGCTGCAATTACAGATCGAATTGCTTTCTTAGATGAATTTACTACTGGATTTTTTAGTACTAAAGGAAAGTTAATGGTTAGTGAGGCACAAAGAAAATACGCACACAATATTGCCAGCTTTGCCTCGCCCAAGGGCACGCTAGATTGTATTCATGCATTTTCAACCACTGATTTTCGCCAAGATCTAGCCAAATTTAAATTGCCTACTTTGATTATTCATGGCGATTCAGATTCGATCGTTCCATTTGAGAAAAGTGGAAAGCTTACACACCAGATAATTCCTGATAGTCAGGTTGTGCTCATTAAAGATGGTCCGCACGGCTTCAATCTCTCCCATGCAGAAGAATTTAATGCGGGACTACTTAATTTCCTAAAGAGCTAGCATAATCTGCTCTGACCAGTTCTGCTCCAGATCATCAAAAATATGAATGGCTCACTTGTTAGGCTATTCACCACTTTTTTCGCATTAGAGTTTAAGCATTGCTTGTTTTAATATTTTGATAGCTTAAGAAAATTTAGCATAATTACCCTTAACCAAAGAAACAGCCATATTGATCGGCATCAATAATTTGCAACGCTTTCTTAAGATCTTTTGAAATTGGATGTGGTTCATAGGCTTGCCATTTTCCACTGGCTCGCATCCAATAAATATGCCACAGAGCCTCAGACTTAATATACCGAAATTTCACAAATGGGTTCCGAGTTAACTCACCAGGTTTTCCGCGCCACCTCGGGCGAACCTCAAAAATAATTACTGCTTGGCCATCAATTTCATAATCGTAATCAAGATCTTTCTTAATCTCAGGGGGTGCTAGCAAAAGACACCACTGCCCGACCAAAAAGTCAATGCTGCCTAGTTCTTCAATGCAAAATGACATACCAGATTACTCATTTCAAAAGTGAAATTACGCAACAAAATGTATTTTCAACATAGCCTTTATTAATTGTAAACATAAACGATTTATTGAGGGTTATTGTCCTTAGACCAAGTCAAATTTAACCCTATTGCCCAATGCCATAGTGCTAAAGAGTAAAGTCAAGCATTCTTGACCTCAGTTGATTCTGTCATAAGAGACTCTTAGCTATTAGCAATTTTAGGACTGGGTGCGCCAAGTAAAAATACTACAATTGAGCTACTTACGAAAAATAAGGGTGTCATGAAATGACCAGCAACTTCAATTTGTTACCAACAGACTTGCCTATTCCAAAAGACGATGGCACGACCAATCATTTACAAGGAATGAAACTTCCTAACATTTCATTAAAAGCCACTAATGGTAAGACGATCAATCTTGGTGAGATTAAAGGTAGACTAGTCATTTATTGCTATCCAATGACAGGGCAGCCCAATGTTGCTTTGCCCAAAGGGTGGGATCAAATTCCTGGCGCAAGAGGCTGTACACCACAAAGTTGTTCATTTAGAGATCACTACCAAGAGCTACAGACGCTTGGTGTCGAGGTGCTTGGCTTGAGCGTTCAAACTATGGAATACCAAAAAGAGATGGCCGATCGACTACATTTACCATTTCCTGTAGTCAGTGATGTGAACTATGAATTTCAAAAAGCCCTTAATATGCCCACCTTCCTTGTGGAAGAAATGACTTTATTAAAGCGAGTTACTTTAATTGTTAATCATGGCTTAATTGAGGCTGTTCACTATCCAATCTTTCCAAGTGATAGCGATGCAATTTGGGTAATAGATTATTTGAAAAATCATTAGATCTAAACACTCTCGGCATTAACAAAGAGAAGAATATAATGCTGCAGAAGCACTTAATCATGATAGATTTTTAAATGGCAAACCAGCTCATTCAGATTCCAACTAGCTTTCTGTTTCAATCTAATAATAATCCTCTTGGTTATATAAAAAAAAGACGTCGACAACTTTATTTCCATATTTTTAGTTTAGTTTGCTGCCTCGTCTTAAGCCAGCTTGCTCTTGCTGAAAGCGCCGTTGAGTTAAATAAGAGCTCTAAAAGTTCACTAAGTAGTCTTCTCAAAAACAATTCAGATGCCCGAAAATTAAATGAGACCGCAGTTGCAGTCCTCGTCTTTCCAACCATTGCTAAAGCAGGATTTATGATTGGTGGACAATATGGGGAAGGCGTATTGTGGAAAAAAGATAAGGCCATTGCCTATTTCAATACTGGCGGAGGCTCATTTGGCTTGCAAGTTGGTGCTCAAGCCTATGGTTATGCATTATTCTTTATGAAAGAAAGCGCACTCGACGCCCTATACTCTACCCAAGGTTTTGAAATTGGCGCAGGCCCTAGCGTTGTAGTGCTCGACCAAGGGGTCGCTACATCGACAACCTCGATTAGTATGCAAGGTGATATCTATGCATTTATCTTTAATCAAAAAGGTTTAATGGCTGGTCTAGGTATTCAGGGCAATAAAATTACTAAGCTTGATAAGTAATTTACTTTTATTATTTATCATTAAAAACATCAGAAAGAGGTAATCCATGATCAACATAAATCCATTAAAAATAAAATGTATACTATATTCAGCCCTTGCTGAAGCCAATTCAAGCGCTTAAGTTTTAATCATTAACTTCGCAGTAAACCCTCTTACATTATCAATTTATAGAAAGTATATATATGTCACATGTTGGACACATTTCACTAAAATCAAAGCCCGGCTCATTTAAAAAAGTATGTGATCGCTATCATCAGTTTGCTGTAGAAGTAATGGCACATCACCCAGATCTTCATGATGTCATTATTGTTGCTAATCAAGCTTTAAATAATATTGAGGGTTTTGGCATTTGGGAAAATGCTGCTGATGCAGCCTCGCTTGAAGACACCCAAGACTTTGCAGCGTTTTTAAAAGATATTCAAGATGATATCGCAGAGCCCATACAAAGAAATGACTTGTTGGTTATTTATCGCATGAATCCAAAGTCATAATTCTAGATTTGCTAATGTATGACCAAAGCTCAAATTAATTATGCATTATTAAAGAGGGCTATTCACAATTCAACTCGATGAGTTAGTAACCCCAGCCGCATTAATAGATTCAGTGCGGCTGGATCGTAACATTCAAGATATGCAACGACGCATGAATAAATTAGGCGTCGCATTCAGGCCGCATGTAAAGACAACTAAATGTATTGCAATAGCGCAAGCCCAAATTGCAGCTGGAGCACAGGGCATTACTGTCTCCACCTTAAAAGAAGCCGAACAATTTTTTGCTGCAGGCATAAGTGATATTTTATATGCAGTAGGCATGGTTGCTCCAAAATTAAAGCAAGCAGCAGCATTAATTCAACGGGGATGTGCCTTAAAGATCATTGCCGATAGCGCTGAATCTGCATCTGCCATCACGGCTTACGCCCAGGAGCATAAGCTACCATTTGAAGTATGGATTGAAATTGATACTGATGGTCATCGCTCTGGCGTAAATCCCAATGGTGAAGAATTGCTCATCATTGGTCAGATTTTGAATCGGCATGAAAAAACCTTAGGCGGAGTAATGACCCATGCAGGTTCAAGTTATGACCTCAATACTCCAGCCGCTTTGCAAATGCTTGCTGAGCAAGAGCGCAGCCTTTGCGTTCAGGCAGCTGTGCGATTACGTGCCGCTGGCCTTGCTTGTCCTAATGTCAGCATTGGTTCAACCCCAACTGCACTATCAGCGCAGCAGCTTGAAGGTGTAACTGAAGTACGAGCAGGCGTATATGTATTCTTTGACTTAGTAATGTCAAACGTAGGAGTTTGCTCTGTAAACGACATTGCTCTCAGTGTTTTAACTACGGTTATTGGTCATCAAGTAGATAAAGGCTGGGCAATTGTAGATGCAGGATGGATGGCAATGAGCCGTGATCGGGGAACTCAAAAGCAATCCAAAGATTACGGATATGGGCAAGTTTGTGATGTAAGTGGCAAGGTCATTGAGGGCTTCCAGCTTACTGGGGCAAATCAGGAGCATGGCATTTTAAGTCAAGTTAACCCATGTGATGATCAAAAAATTACTAGTCGTTTTCCGGTAGGCACTCAATTGCGGATCTTACCAAATCATGCATGTGCAACTGGGGCACAATTTCCTGCTTACTACATGGTGTATGACCGGCAAGTAATTGGCTCTGCCATGAGTCGATTTTATGGATGGTAAAAATAAACATGCAAAAAATCGAGTATCTCAATCCTAAGGAGATGGCCCCACCAGGTGGACACTACAGCCACGCTGTAATTGCGAATGGCATGGTCTTTGTATCTGGCCAATTACCCATTACCTCGACAGGTGAGCTACTAAATAACGCTAGCTTTGCAGAGCAAACTAATCAAGCACTAGCTAATGTCAAACTTGCATTAGAGGGTGCTGGCACCAGCATCTTGAATTTAGTACAGGTTCGTGTCTACATCACCAGTATTAGTAATTGGCCAACCTTTAATATAATTTATCAGCAATGGGCAGCAGAGGCATTGCCAGCTCGTGCTGTAGTACCGGTGCCAGAATTACACTATGGTTTTATGATTGAAATTGAAGCGCTAGCCCTTATATAACCATAGGCTTGGCCTAAATAAAAGTAAGGCTGTAGTATTTGCAGCTTATATTGATGTGAACAGATAATTGAATTCTCAAGCCCACCCACTACTTATTCAGGCCATGATGGCGCTAGACAATGGAAATCTAATTGGCGCCGAGTCTTTATTGCAGCAGGTTTTGCGTACCCAGCCAAAAAATTGTGCAGCACTGCATTTAATGGGGGTGGTGTGTGGTTTATCAAAAAAAAATATCGAAGCAATTCAATACTTTAAAAAGGGTATAAAAATTGCACCAAATGATAGCGACTTGCAATACAACCTAGCTAAAGCACTATCAGCAGCACAAAATGATCGTGAAGCGTTACAGCACCACCTTAAAGCAACACAGTTAGCGCCTGATAATGCCAATGCCTGGGTAAATTATGGCAAATGTTTAGATAGCCTAGGTAAGGGGAGCGATGCGTTAGTTTGCTATGAAAAAGCAATTGAGCTTCAGCCCAACTTTATTCAGCCTTGGTTTAATAAGGGTAAAACTTTAAGTGAATTAGGGCGCTATCAAGAAGCTTTATCGGCCTATACCGAAGCATACCGAATTAAACCGGAAGAAAATTTTCTACTCGGAATTTTGCTCCATCACAAAATGCTTATTTGTGAGTGGACAGAATTAGCAGAGCTATATCAAGCGATTCACAAAGGGCTTGCGCAGGGCAATAAAGTTGCCGAACCCTTTGGGCTCATGGCTTTTTCAGAATCAGAACGAGATCTTCAATTATGCGCTGAAATATTTGCTGCAGATTTTTACCCACCTAAAATATTACCGCCCCAAAGCCAAAATAAAGAAAAAAAGAAAAAAATACGGCTTGGTTATTTGTGCGGTGAATTTAGAGAGCAAGCTACTTCAATCTTGATGACTGGCTTATATGAAAATCATCATAAAGAAAAGTTTGAAATCATTGCATTTGATAACGGCATAGCCGATGGAAGTAAAATTAGGGTACGAATTGAAAATGCATTTGATCAGATGATTGATATCAGACAGTTAAGCGATTTAGAAGCAGCTCGTATTATCCAATCAATGAATATCGATATTTTGATAAATTTAAATGGATATTTTGGTAAAAGTCGTCAAGGCATTTTTGCTTATCAGCCGAGCCCAATACAGGTTAATTTTTTGGGTTTTCCTGGCACGCTTGGAGCAAGCTATATAGATTACCTAATTGCCGACCCCATTGTTATTCCAGAAATTAACAAGCAATATTATGATGAAAAAATTGCCTATCTCCCTAACTCATATCAAGCAAATGATGCCTGTCGAGAAATGGCTGATCAGACATTAAGCCGAGCAGAGTTGGGGCTACCAGAAACTGGGTTTGTATTTTGTTGTTTTAATAATAATTATAAAATTACCCCACAAGTTTTCAATGTTTGGATGACTATCTTGAGCGAAGTAAAAGGCAGTATTTTATGGCTGTTAGCAGATAATGCAACTGCAGAAATAAATTTAAAAAATCAAGCAAAGGCGCATGGAATATCGCCAGATCGTTTAATTTTTGCGAACCGCATGCCGCTTACCAAGCACCTAGCTCGCCAGCGGCAGGCTGATTTATTTTTAGATACCTTCCCTTGCAACGCACACACCACTGCAAGTGATGCCTTGTGGGCTGGGTTGCCTTTACTAACCCAGCAGGGCCATACATTTCCAGGTCGAGTGGCAGCAAGTCTGCTGCATGCAATTGGTTTGCCAGAACTAATAGCTAAAACCCAGAGTGAGTACCTTGCATTAGCAATTGAATATGGCAACAATGCAAAAAAAATTGCCCAATTAAAACAAAAATTAGCCGCCAATCGGTTAACAACCCCTTTATTTAATACGGCTGAATTTGCTACCAACCTTGAAAATATTTTTAGTCAGATGGCTGAGCGGCAGCACGCTAATCTAGGGCCGACAGATATTTATATAAATTAAGTAAATGAAAATTTTATCTCTAACTCACAGTTATGGCGCTGATGGCGCTGCAATTATGTTAAATAAAACCATCCATTATTGGGTTAATGAATTGGGCTGGACTGTAGACGCTGCGGTCAACGATGCTATGGAAGTTTTATATCAAGAAGAGTTTAAAGTAAACGGTATTACGTCAATTAAAAATGTAGAGCTTAAAAATTATGATGTTGTCATCATTAATACCTTATTAGATGCACCACAAATTGAAAAGTTGAACGCTAACATTCCTGTTGCTCTTTGGGTGCACGAGGGCGAAACCTTGCTTGATAATTTAACGATGACTGCGGGCGACTTAAGCCGGCTTTTTGCAAAATTTAGCTTAATTATTTTTCAAACTGATTGGCAGAAGCTCGATGTTTTTCATAGCTTTATTTATCGCTTAGAAAAAAAGAAGATTGCTGTTATACCGAATGGAATCTCACCACCTCATTTGGCATCGAAAGAAATACAGATCACCACTAATAACACTACTTTTCGAGTAATTAATGTAGGTTCAGTATATGCAAGAAAAAGGCAAGCTGATTTGGCCGTAGTAATCGAAAAAATTGCTCAAGACACTTCAATTTCCTGTAAATTCATAGGTGATTTGCAGCATGCAAATACATTTGGCCCAGAATTTATTCATTACATAAACCAAAAACTACCTTGCCATGAGTGGGCTGGTATCGTTCCCCATGAGCAAATTCATACTGAGCTAGCCAATGCCAATTTATTTTGTTTTCCGTCAGGAGATGAAAGTTTTCCCTTGGCCCCACTTGAGGCAGCTAGCGTAAGAATACCTGTAATTTTGGCTGACCTAGCCCCTTACGGGTTAATTGGTTGGAAACACGAAGTCAATTGCTTGCTATATCCAGCTGGCAACTTAGTGGAGTTAGAACAAGCAATACGACGGCTAATTAAAGACCCTGAACTGGCCGCTAAGCTAGCACAAGCTGGTTATGAATTAGCCCAATCGTTGTCATTTACACAATATCTAGAGCAAATTACCCAAGCAATCATAGGACTTAAAAAAGACAAATAGCACTCCTAGCCCTAAAACCAGATTATTGTGCCGAATTCAATCGTTCTTTTGATTTAGATCAAATAATCAATTGATAAATAGGGCTACATTATTACAACATAAGTAAATAATTTAGGTTCTATGGAGATTGTCACGATGAATAACAAGAAGGCGAGCTTTAGTTGGATAAAGAAAAGATTTAAATCTATCAGTCAAAAAGTAGAAGGATCAAGGTCAACCTCAAATATCCTCGCTGAATCGAGCTTAAGCAAACCAGGTTTGGTAATGCGAGAGTGGTGCGCTAACCCGGAAAGTTGCTCAACAGATTGCAATGATTACTGCAAAAAATTAAAGTTATAAAAAATTAAGAAAGGGGATATTAAAGGACTTAAGTAAGGCCGATAAGTGTAATAGAATCAGATCAGGATGATCAATACAGAGTTAGTCGGCCATATTGCAGCGTTTTTAACTACAAGCGCATTTTTAGTTCAGGTAATTAAATCATTTCGAACTAAAGATCTCTCAGGAATTTCATTGGGCATGTATTCTATTTTTGCTCTTGGGGTTGCCTTGTGGCTATTTTATGGCATTGCCTTAAACAATTGGCCGTTAATATTGGCTAATAGTTTAACTCTGACATTTTCGCTATGTATATTAATCATGAAAATTAAGCAAAACCATAAAGTAAAAAAATTAGATTAAGTCTGAGGCAATATTAATAGTGAGCGCTAAAATAGTTGTATTGAAAAAAAACGCAAGAACACAGTGAACTAAGCCAATGCGCCTTAAGGCGCTACTTGAAAAGCTGACGTCAGCAGTTTGCGCTGAAGTGCCAATCACACAAGAAAAATATAAAAAATCACCATAAGCAGGTAAAGGTGTTCCAGGAAAAATAAGACCTTCTTGAATCTGACCATCGCCAGTAGAAAAATAAAAAAAATGAGCGTAATACAGAGCAAAGATAAATTGGGTAAAGACCCATGTTGCAATAATGGTAGAGATGGTTAAGGCAATATGAGAGAAGCGACTAATACCGTGAATTTCAGTAATCGAAGCCAGCTCAAAAATGACAGCAGCAATTGCAGCAATTGTGGCAATTATTGTTAATGCTAAGACCAGATATTGGCCTTCATCCTCTATTAAAGCTTGGGCACGAATCGTAGCATGCGTAGAGCCAAACATTAAATGAATAATCAATAAAACAAAGATCCAAGCAGTAATGTTCCAGCCAATGATAAATCGTGAAATTGGGTCTAATCCCAAAGAAGATGGTAAAAGGAAGATCGCACTCAGACCAAGAATGCAAGCGAGAACAAGCCGTATTCTGGCCTGAATCATATGCTTCAAAGAATTTATTATGGTGAGCATAAAATTAAATTTTGCATAGGCAGAAAAGGGAATGACTATACTTAAACAATGATTAAACCACAGAGCATAGCAAGCGTTGCTTTTAGTTTTTTATTATTAACTAGTACGCTCGTTTTTGGGCAAACCACAACAGTAGCAGTTGCAGCTAATCTTAAAGAAGCTTTTATAAGCATTATTGCGGCTAATCCAACATTTAAAATAGATGAAATAAAAATTATTTATGGTTCATCTGGAAATTTCACAACCCAAATTATTAATGGCGCACCATTTAACTTATTTATTTCCGCTGACGAACAATATCCACTTGAGTTATTTAAACAAGGCAAAACAGTCGATCAAGGCAAAATATATGCCCATGGCAAAATTGTCCTAATTACTAAGAAAACTTCTGCACTATCGCTTACAGCTAATAGGCAGGGTTTAATTCAAGTCATTAATCAAGCCAATAAAATAGCACTAGCTAAACCAGAACTTGCGCCATATGGTAGGGCTGCAGTAGAGTACTTAAAGACAATGGGCGTTTGGGAGCTAGCAAAGCCCAAGTTAGTCTTTGCGGATAATGTGGCTTTGGCAGCGATGTTCGTTATGACTGGAGCTGCTGATTTAGGTATTACGGCGCTCTCGTTGGCACAGTCGCCTGCGCTCACAAAAGAAACCAATTACCTTATCATTAATGACAAACTATATGAGCCAATTAGGCAACGAATGGTATTAATTAAAAATCCCACACCGCTCGCTAAAGAGCTATATCAATATTTACAAAGCACACAAGCCCAAGAGCTTTTTAAACAGTTTGGATATATCGTGCCCTAGCACAAAGGACTTGTAGAATGCGGCAGACAAAAGAAGGGCTAATGGTTGCCTTCAGCATGCGCAGCAATTCTTTCCGACAGGGCAAATAAAACGCCAGTAAATAGAAACACCACATGCAAACCAATTTGCCAAGCTAAGTCAACTTTATCGGCCGTTTCAATCTCTAAAAATGCAGCCAAGAGATTAATACCTGATAGTGCCACAATCGAACCAATTAACTTAAGTTTTAAGCTCGCAAAATCCACCCCACCCATCCACTTAGGGCGGTCAGAGCTGCGTCTTGCAACACCAATAACGGAAACAAAATTTTCATAGCCAGAAAAAATAACTAAGAGCAGTAAATTAGCCAACAGGGTTTTATCAACCAGGGAAAGTACCCCAGTTAGAAATTTAGCTTCAGAGTCTGCCCAAAAATTTAATGCAAAATGCTGAAATTCATGTAAAAATTTAATAGCCACCAAAACCAAGGTAAGCACTAAGAATAGATAAAATATTGATAATATCCAACGACTATTAAAAATAAATTTTTCGATTATATTTTCAAGTGAAAATGTTGCATCATTTTCATCAGCTTTATTATTTTCAAGATTGTGGTTAGACATTTTTTTCCTTGTCGCAATTAGCCCTGATAAACCATTAAATAAGTATAGCGGTTTATTCTAACTCTTTTATCATACAAAATTTGTGGGGCCCGAACTATGCTAGCTTTCAAGCTCTAAAATAAGCAAATTCTATGCTAGCACCCCATTGTAATTTAGGCTAGACCTTACTATACCGCCAAAATTTTGATTTAAGCAAGATGCAAAATTTTTCAATAAAATGAAAAGCTTACTTTACAAAATAGCTACATTTATACATAGCCCAAAAAATGAAAATTATCATCGTACTTTTATCAGCCCTATTGTGGTTTATCAGCCTACAAGCGCCAGCCGTTGCACAAAGTTTTGATCATCAAGTGAAGGTAAATGTGAGCAATACAGGTGATATCTTTGAAATTAATGCCAGCTTTAAGACGCCGCTAAATAATTGTGATGCATTTCGCTATTTAACTGATTATGAAGCCGCAAAAAAAATCCCTGGTGTATTAGACTCAGTAGTCACCCGTAAATCAGAAACGGTGGCCGTCGTCAATCGTACGATTAGCGAATCTATTTTGTTTTTTTCAGTTATTGTTAAAACTACCATTGAGTATACCGAGCTGCCATTTATTGGTTCAGACTTTAAGCAAATTGCCGGTGACGCCAAAATGTTTAAAGGGTCTTGGCGCTTAAAGAAAGATGAAGTCGGCACGAGTTTTATCTATCGTAGCTTTATCGAGCCCAATACCATTGTGCCCAATTTTATTATTAGTAGTTATATTAAAAATGAATTACAACAGCAATTTATAGAAATTGCTAAACAAGCCCTGGCAAATAATTCAAAAACCTATTTAGCTTGCAACTAGGATTTTAAAACCCCAAGCAACTACTCTGGGGCTGAGTTTAGTGGTAATTCAGCAATTGGTGCAGCTTCTACAACCGGCGCCGTCTCAGCAACCGGTGTAGCTTCAGCAATTGGCGCAGCCGCAGCGAGAGTTGCAGCAGCAAGCGTAGCTGCTGATGGCTTTTGCTTGGCAAGCGCACGAGCTAGCTTATTTTTATCTTTAGGTTTAGTTGATGATTCAATGAGCTTGGTTAATTGCGCATGATTCAGAGGCCCTAAACGTGGTTTCCCAGTTTTAGTGAGCATAGAATCATTTTTTCTAGTTCTTTGGTTTTGTCCAACAGCCATAAAAAAGCCCTCAATAATATTAGCGATGGCTTAAGAAAGGCTAGCTTGGAAAGTTAGGCTTGATTAATCCCCCCATGGGGGCACAGGATGGTGATCTCAGGCGAGAATAATAGCATTTAGTGGGCCATATCAAGGAAAATAGTCCAATGTATAAATTAATTGCCTTTGACGCCTACGGTACTCTATTTGATGTTTACTCGATTGGCCAGCTGGCCGAGACAATTTATCCCACTAAGGGTAAGCAGCTTACAGAACTATGGCGCGAGCGGCAAATTGAATATACCCGTCTAGTCACTATCAGCGATCCCAACCCAACTGGTAGCCAATATTACCTATCGTTTTGGGAAATTACTACACGGGCCTTACGCTATACCTGCAAACGCTTAGGCCTATCACTCTCGCTAGAAAAGGAAGAGCAACTAATGAGCCAGTATGCCAAATTAGCAGCATTTTCTGAGAGTTTAGAAGTGCTAAAGGGTCTCCAAGCCGCAGGCATCAAAAGCGCAATTCTTTCAAATGGCAGTCAAGAGATGCTTGCCACCGCTGTTGAAAGTAATCAGCTTGCCCCTTATCTAGATCAAATTATTTCAGTTGCAGATGCCAGGCTGTTTAAAACAGCACCCCAAACTTACAAGCTTTTATTAGACCAATTTCAAGTGTCAAAGCAGGAAGTCTTATTTGTTTCTAGTAATGCATGGGACGTGGTGGGTGCCGGATGGTTTGGATTTGACACCTTTTGGGTAAATCGGCAAGCACACCCGTTTGAAGAAATTGGCAACCAACCAACGTATGAGGCCACCTCATTAATAGCATTATTACAAAAAATAGCATGAAAAATATTTTTTATATACTACACCAATACTAATTACAAGCCAATCCTATGTTTGATGCAGCGCAACCAATAATTTTAGTGGCTCTAGGTGGAGCTGTTGGTTCGGTTTGCCGTTACAAGTTATCTAGCTTTGTACTTGATCAAACAATCAACTGGCGCTTCCCCTTAGGTACTTTTTTAGTAAATGTGATCGGCTGTTTAGTTATTGGCGTTTTAGCAGGACTCATTTTAAAATTTGAAATGTTTTCATCGCAATCGCGTATATTTTTAATTACTGGAATCATGGGCGGTTTTACAACATTTTCTGCTTTTAGTATTGAAACATTTTATTTAATTCGTGAGAAAGAATTTTTAGTTGCCAGTAGTTATGTTTTTTCTAGTGTGTTTGTTGGCTTAGTCGCTTTATGGCTTGGTTTTTTGCTCGTGCCTAGCCGAAATTAATCTAACTTGCCCATTTGATTAGCAATAAGTAGTAATGCAATTGAAATACAGCCCAATAAAAAGAAAGCTAACTGGTGCAAAATAGCTGTACCGATTACCGTCATTAAAATAGTCCAGCCAATAGTAAGTTTCGCTTTTTTGCTCAATTTTTTCATTTGCTGCCTTGATTAATTAATTTAGAGTAAGCTTGCGCACATTAGCACAATAATACTATTCATCATGATGGTGTAGAAAAGGATATAAATGAAGCAATTAATAATAATAATTAGTACGTGTAGCTTATGCGCTATGGGGCTTACAGCTTGTGCCAATATTGTTACCAATGCATCTAACTCAAACCAAGTAACCCTAATTAGTAGCGGCACCGAATCGATGGAGAGATTAACTCAGCAAGCTAATGCGTATTGTCAGCAATATGGCAAAAAAGCTTCATTTAAAGAAAATGATAGCCAGTTTATTAATATTTTTAATTGCAATTAACTTAAGCAGATTGCTAGTGGTCTTAAATATTAAAAATGGTTACTAAGTAAATTAAATTAATTACGTGTTACATAAAAAATACGATTACATTATTGTCGGCGCTGGTAGTGCTGGTTGTTTGTTGGCAAAACGCTTAAGTGAAAATGCTGCAAAAACAGTTTTATTATTAGAGGCGGGTGAAAAAGACGATTACCTTTGGATACATATACCAGTAGGATATTTGTATTGTATTGATAACCCCCGCACTGATTGGCGTTTTCGTACAGCCCCCGACCAAGGTTTAAATGGCCGCAGCTTAATTTATCCCCGCGGAAAAGTACTGGGTGGCTCATCTTCCATTAACGGCATGATTTATATGCGTGGTCAGTCTGAAGATTATGATTTATGGTCACAAGTAACAGGTGATACTGCCTGGGGCTGGCAAGCTGCCCTAAAAAGATACCAAGCATTTGAAGATTACTTTGGCGGTAAAAATAACTGGCATGGAGTTGGTGGCGAATGGCGGGTAGAGCAGCAACGCTTGCGCTGGCCAATCTTAGAGGTGTTTAAAAAAGCGGCTCAAGAGCAAGGTATTCCAGCAAGTGAAGACTTTAACCGTGGCGATAATTTTGGGGTTGGTTATTTTGATGTTAATCAAAAGGCAGGTTGGCGCTTAAATACGGCCCGAGCATTTTTAAAAGATGCAGCTAAAAGAAAAAATCTGCATATTATTTCTCAGGCTTTAGTACAAAAAATTACTATTAATTCAAATACTAAGCATTGTGAAGGAGTGCAATTTAGGCATAATCATATTTTGCAAACCGTAACCTGTACCGAGGAAACCATCTTATGTGCTGGCGCAATTGGTAGTGTACAAATTTTAGAACGCTCTGGCATTGGCGCAGCTCACCGTCTACAACAACTAGGAATTCCAATTCAAGTAGATTTGCCAGGGGTGGGCGAAAATCTGCAAGATCATTTGCAGTTACGGATGATTTATAAAATTAAAGGTCTTAGAACCCTTAACACCAAAGCTAAGTCGATTTGGGGTAAGGCAATGATTGGGCTAGAGTATCTCTTCAGGCGCTCAGGCCCAATGGCCATGGCACCCTCGCAATTAGGTGCCTTTGCCTATAGCTCTTCTGGGCAAAAGCGGGCAAATTTGGAATACCATGTACAGCCCTTATCACTCGAAAAATTTGGTGAAAATTTACATGACTTCAATGCATTTACAGCAAGCGTATGTAATTTAAGACCCACCTCTAGAGGTAGCGTACACATTAGCTCAATTGATTGCAATGCGGCGCCAGTAATTACCACTAATTACTTGTCAACCGCAGAAGATTGCAAGGTTGCCGCAGAATCTTTAGCATTAACTAGAAAAATTGTAGCTAGTACTGCTTTTCAGCCATTTCAACCCGAAGAATATAAGCCCGGCACACAATTCCAAAGTAATGCTGAATTAATTAGCGCAGCCCGTGATATTGGCACAACTATTTTTCATCCCGTGGGTACTTGCAAAATGGGCGCAAAGCAGGACCCACAGGCTGTTTTAGATGCTGAACTTAGGGTTCACGGCATTGCCAATTTACGGGTAGCCGATGCCTCGGCAATGCCCTATATCACCTCTGGCAATACAGCGGCACCAACTATGATGATTGCTGAACGTCTAGCCGAGTTACTTCAAAAAAAGTCACTCAATGGGTAATGAAAAAATGCCACTGAGCCATTTTCTTTTGGCTTTAGCAGTGGTGGCGGTTTGGGGTAGTAATTTTGTAGTAATTAAACTTGCCCTCTTTGATTTGCCGCCTTTATTATTTGCTGCACTACGGTTTACCTTTGCCTTATTGCCAGCAATCTTTTTTTTGCCTAAGCCAAAGGTCTCTTGGCTTAACTTGGCAGCATATGGATTTTTTATTGGCGTAGGACAATTTGGTCTTTTATATATTGCCGTGCAAAGCCATATTTCGGCTGGATTATCTTCTTTGATAGTACAAAGCCAAGCATTTTTTACAATTGGCTTAGCAATGTATTTTGCGCGAGAGCAGATTGCCCAATTTCAACTCATTGCTTTATTAGTTTGTTTAACAGGCTTGGGCATTATTGCTGGGCATACTGATCAAAATACCGATTTTTTAGGGCTGGCCTTAGTCTTACTTGGCGCCTTATCTTGGGGGTTTGGTAACACCATAAGTCGCAATGCAGGAAAAGTAAATATGCTGTCCTATGTAGTTTGGTCGAGTATCTTCAGCGTTATTCCATTAATTATTTTATCCTTGATATTTGAGGGATGGGATTTAATTCACGCTAGTTTAGAAGGGCTTAATGGTTCGCTGTGGGCTGCTATCTTGTGGCAGTCTTGGGGCAATACCTTGTTTGGTTTTGCTGCTTGGGGATGGCTTTTAGCGAGACATCCTGCTGCAGTAGTATCGCCGATATCGCTTTTAATCCCAGTATTAGGTATTGGCTCAGCCGCAGTTTTCTTGGGCGAGCCTTTACCATTATGGAAAATAACGGCAGCCACCTTAGTTATTGCTGGTTTAGGAATAAATATGTATTGGCCCATCATCAAAGCCAGAATTCAGGAGCGCTCGTGAGTTGGGTGGCGCCCAAATAAAGTTGCATTTATCCCGCTAGTGCAGACTGGTAAATCAGGCCAGCATGTTCACGTAAAGCATGAAAACGAATAAATTCCCAGCGTTGTTGAGCAACATCTAGCTCAGATTTATGAGCAGCTAGAAAAACTGGCGCGTTAACTACATCCTCGGCTATGCGGTGAGAATTTTCTAGAATAAATTTTTTTAAGATAAGTGGGTCTTCAGAGCTAATCCAGCGAGCCAAATTAAATCGAGCAGGTAGTAAGCGCACCTCTGCCCCATATTCACTTTTTAAGCGATGACTAACAACCTCAAATTGCAATTGCCCAAAAGCACCTAACAACATTGGACCACCAGCAATCGGTCGAAAAACCTGAATGGCACCCTCCTCGCCTAATTGCATCAGGCCAATACGCAATTGTTTAGAGCGCATTGGGTCAGCTGACTCAACCATGCGAAAAATTTCTGGGGCAAAAAATGGCAAACCTGTAAATTGCAGTTCTTCACCTTCGCTTAAGCTATCACCTAAACGCAAGAGCCCATGATTTGGCAAGCCAATAATATCGCCTGGAAAGGCCTCATCCAAAATATCGCGGCGTTGCGATAAAAATGAGAGAGCATTATTGGTACGAATTTCTTTGCCATTGCGACAAATTTTTAAGCGCATACCCCGTTTAAAGTGACCCGAACAAATACGTAAAAAGGCCACTCGGTCACGATGAGCTGGATCCATATTGGCTTGAATTTTAAATACCATCGCCGAAAATTTTGGCTCTGCAGGTTCTACTTCACGTTGCAATGCCTTGCGAGACCCAGGGGCTGGTGCAAGCTCAACTAAAGTATTAAGAATTTCGCGTACACCAAAATTATTAATTGCTGAGCCAAAGAAAACTGGCGACTGTTTGCCGGCTAAAAACGCCGTACGATCAAAAGCTGGCATTGCGTGACGAATTAAATCAACTGCTGCGAGGGCTTCTTCGAGATCACTTCCCAAGCGTTTTTTTAATTCAGGATCATGAATATCAATTAAGGTATTACTACTTTCAGAAACTCGATCTTCACCAGCTTTAAACAAACGCATTTTAGATTGGGCAATATCAATCACCCCTGCAAAGGATTTTCCCATACCAACTGGCCAAGTAAAAGGCGCCACCGCCATACCTAGGGCGGTTTCAATTTCATCCACCAGGTCAAGAGGGCTTTTTACTTCGCGGTCCATTTTGTTGATAAAGGTTACTAGGGGTGTATTACGGGCTCGACAAACTTCCAGTAAGCGCAGCGTTTGTGCCTCCACACCATTGGCAGCATCAATGACCATTAAGGCTGAATCAACTGCAGTTAATACCCGATAAGTGTCTTCCGAAAAATCTTGGTGGCCTGGGGTATCGAGTAGATTAATAATGCAATCCCGATATTCCATTTGCATTACCGAGCTTGCCACAGAAATGCCCCGTTGCTTTTCAATTTCCATCCAATCGGAAGTAGCATGCCGACTGGCTTTACGTGCTTTAACACTACCGGCAATTTGAATTGCGCCCGCATACAGCAACAATTTTTCAGTTAGAGTGGTTTTCCCCGCATCGGGGTGCGAAATAATAGCAAAGCTACGACGCCGTTGAACTTCTGCGGCCGTGCTGCTGGAAGAAAGTGTTTCGATGGGGCGCTATCTTTGGAATATCAGAACAGCGCCTATTATAAGTGCCAGTGTATCGAGACTGGAATTAAAACCGCTCGCCTACTTTGAGGTAGCGCCATTGCCCCAAAGGCAGGGACCCTAAGCTAATCTGCCCAATCCGAATACGCTTTAAGGCAAGCACTTGAAGCTCGACTAGTTCGCACATGCGACGAATTTGCCTTTTGCGCCCCTCACGTAGAACAAAACGCAACTGATCTTCATTTTGCCAGCTTACTTTAGCGCGCTTAAGTAATTGTCCGTCTAGTGATAAGCCATGGTTAAGCTGTTCAAGACCAGCAGCTGATAACTTGCCAGTTACACGTACAAGATATTCTTTTTCAATCGGACTATCTTCACCAACCAGTAGCTTGGCAATGCGACCATCTTGAGTTAATACCAGCATGCCAGTGGAATCGATATCAAGCCGGCCAGCTGGGGCGAGACCGCGAGTATTAAAACGCCCACAACGATCGGGCTCTAGTGGATTTGTAAAATAATGTTGGGCTGTAATGAGGGACGCTGCAGGCTGATAAGCTTGATCATCATCTAAATGCGAAATAAAGCCAATTGGCTTATTTAAAATAACCGTGACACGTGCCTCTTGCTGTTTTTGCGCCGCTAAGCGTAATTCGATTTTTTGATGTCGAAAGGCCCGCGTACCGAGTTCTGCCACCAATTCACCATCAACAGTCACTAAGCCTTGTTCGATATATCCATCGGCTTCACGGCGCGAGCACAAGCCTAGCTCTGACAATAATTTAGAAACCCGTACTTTTTCGAGTAGGCCACTATTTTTTAGGGGCTCATTAGGAGGATCGATTTGGCTCACTATTTAAGTTCCCACGATATGAACACTGCAGGGCGATTCTTCGACAACCTTAGTCATTGCCGTACGATCTAGAATTGCTACGGAATCAGCGTTGTATCCCACTAGATCAGCTAACAAGACCAGACGGTTTACACCCTGCTCGCTGGCACGTTGCATGCAAGCCTCATATGCTTCTAAATTACTATGTAAGTCTGCAAAAAGCCCAATTCGCGCTGTCATCCCTTCATAATAAAGCCTAATAAAAGCTACTTTCACCACTTGGCCTATTTTTGAAACGCTTATGTACCCAATAGTATTCTGCTGGGCGCTGACGAACAAGGGCTTCAATTTGGCGGTTTAAAAAGGCAGTATCGGCAATAACGTCTGTACTCGGAAAGTCTGCCAAGGGCTCACGAATTTCACAAAGGTAGCCAGATCCATCGGCTTTTAAGGTGGTGCTCATAATGCACACTTCGGCGTTAGATACTTGAGCTAAACGAGAAACTGCAGTAATGGTATTGGTTAAGATACCAAAAAAGGGCACGAAAGCCGAGTCTTTAATGCCTAAATCAATATCAGGGGCAATGATTACAAAATTACCATCACGAATTTCACGAATCAGCTGAATCATGTTGCCCTGCCGTTCAATCGAATTGCCCCCAAAACGATTACGCCAAGAAATAATTTTTTGATTAAAGAAGGGGGTTTTCATGCGTTGAAAAAAGCCAGAAGTGCGCGGCCAATTGCGTTCATTGGCTAGTGCGCTAATAATAATACTGCCTTCAATTCCAACAAAGTGAGGGTTAACTAAAATACGCGGCTTACGATCAGATAGATCAACTGCAGTACGAACTTCAATCATCTGATTTAGTTGAGCTGCTGAACCGCGCCAAATAATACTACGCTCAACTAAGCTGCGGCCTAGTAAACGCCAATGTGTGGCTGCTAAGGAGCTAATTTCCTCATTGTGCAGCTCTGGAAAACAAAGCTGTAAGTTTTTCTTAACAACCTGATTGCGTTCGCTAGGGATGTGAGCGGCTAGCCAGCCCAAGCCATAACCAAGATGAACTAGGGCTGGATAGGGCAAATACGTTAAAGCATTGAGAAGCCCGACAAGCAGATGATTTAATACAGACTTAAGCCAGTTCAAAATAGTGCCATTAAAAATAAAATCTGACAGCTTGGGGCATTTGCCGATATGTGCGGGCGATTATTATTCAGCTTGATAGCGCCCAAGGCTTTGGGTATGGGCAATTGTTAACTCGTCAGGGGCGCCTACTGTCATGCCTAAGTCATTGATAAGACCATTTTCTAAGCGATAAGCCCAGCCATGAATAGTTAAGTTTTGCCCTCTCGACCAAGCATCTTGCACGATAGTGGTTTCGCATACATTCACCACTTGCTCGATTACATTTAACTCACATAAGCGATCTTGTTTTTGTGCGGTTGGTAGGGCATCGCCCAGATAGCGTTCATGCATTTGGCCCACATCTTTTACATGGCGCAACCAATTATCAGCGAGGCCAATACGGCGCCCACTTAAGGCTGCATGAACACCAGCGCAGCCATAATGACCAACTACTAAAACATGCTCAACTTTGAGCAAATCAATAGCAAATTGCAAAACAGAGAGGCAGTTTAGGTCGGTATGGACCACAACGTTTGCCACATTTCGATGCACAAATAATTCGCCAGGCAATAGATCAACAATTTCATTGGCAGGCACTCGACTATCAGAGCAGCCAATCCAGAGGTATTTAGGGGCTTGTTGGTTGACTAGGCGCTTAAAAAAATCGGGATCCTGTTTAATGCGCTTTTCAGCCCATTGGCGATTATTTTTAAAAAGCTGCTCAAGGGTTTTATCTGAATTTTCGGCTGACATAGAGTAAAGTTTAAAGTACTTTTAAATTACTAAGCGAAATGAAAGAAACGTATGTACAAGTTCTTTAAATACCTACTTTTACCCCTATTAGTCATTGCGGGTTTGTTAACGGCCTATACCTGGGCTGCACTAAACTGGAGCTATTCTAGTGGCGAGCGGGCAGGATATGTCCAAAAATTCTCTAATCGCGGTTTTATTTGCAAAACTTGGGAAGGTGAATTGGCGATGGTTTCAATGCCAGGAACGATGTCTGAAAAATTCCTTTTTACAGTAAGGAATGATGCAGTAGCACAAAAAATTAATGCAAATTTAGGCAAAAAAGTAGCCTTAAAGTACGACCAGCACATTGGTTTACCATCCAGTTGTTTTGGGGAAACTGAATATTTTGTAATCGAGTTGATCATATTGGATTAACTCTCAGGTTTGATTCTATATAGAATTTTTACAAATTCACTTTATTTTTGTAATAAATTGTGGTTAAAATCTCATTAGCGCGTTGTGCGCAACCTAATTCACAAGGAGCCTCACTTGAACAAAGCAGAACTAATCGCAGCAATTGCTGACGATGCCGAAATTTCAAAAGCGAAAGCTGAATTCGCATTAAACTCATCGATTGAAAATATTATTAAAGCTGTTACCAAGGGTGACTCGGTACAGTTAATTGGTTTTGGTACTTTCTCATCTGGTAAGCGTGCCGCACGTATGGGCCGTAATCCAAAAACCGGCGAGCCTTTAAAAATTGCTGCTGCCAAGACAGTAAAGTTTTCTGCTGGCAAAGCATTTAAAGATTCAGTGAATAAGCGCAAGAAGTAATTTGCCTGCAATCAACAAAGCCCGGTGAACCGGGCTTTTTTATTTATTTTTAATATGGCTAACGGGTATATTTTATATGGCTTATAGAGGAGTTAAGTTTGTACTAATCGGCGATGCCGGTGAATGCTCATTAAAATTCCAGCACCAAACCCAAGTGTCACTAGCGCCGTGCCGCCATAACTAATAAAAGGCAAAGGTACGCCAACGACTGGTAATAAACCGCTTACCATGCCAATGTTGACAAATGCATAAGTAAAGAAAATTAATGTAATTGACGCCCCAAGCAGACGAGTAAATAAAGTTGGCGCACTGGCTGAAATAAATAAGCCACGTTTAATTAATGCAAAAAATAAACCCAATAAAACAATATTTCCAATCAAGCCAAATTCTTCGGAGTAAACCGCAAAAACAAAATCGGTATGTTTTTCAGGAATAAATTCAAGGTGGGCTTGTGTACCCATATTCCAGCCTTTGCCAAAAAGACCGCCCGAACCGATCGCAATAATCGCTTGAATTGTATGAAAACCTTTCCCAAGGGGGTCACTAGAAGGGTCTAATAGGGTGCAAACCCGATTCTTTTGATACTCCTTAACCAAGGGCCAGCTCATCTCGGGAATGCAAATGGAGCTACCAAAAATAATCAACAGGACGATGCCGATTACACCAATCACACCCACAGGAATAATCCATCGCCATGGCAGCCCAGCCAGAATGATCACATATAAACCAGCTGCAAATACCAATAAAGCAGTGCCTAGATCGGGTTGACGGGCGATTAAAAAAACGGGTAAGGCTAATAAAAGCCCAGCAACCGCATAATCCCAAACTTTAAGAGCCCCTTCACGTTTTTGAAAGTACCATGCCAGCATAAGAGGCATGGCAATTTTCATAATTTCAGAAGGTTGAATGACAAAGCCAAGATTAAGCCAACGGCGCGCCCCCTTTTTAATCAGGCCAAATACCGCTACAGCAATTAACAGCGCTAATCCAACGGTATACACCCATACAGCAGCTACTTCCAGCCATTTCGGGGGAATGCGTGAAACTAGCCACATCAAAATAAAAGCTAAAACAAAATTTCGAATTTCATCTTCAATGCGTACGGTGGTATTTTGGCCGGCCGATAAAAAAGTAATGAAGCCAATAGCCGCTAAGGCTAAAAATATCAGCCCAAGCTGACGGTCAAAGCCGAAAAAGAATTTTCCAAACCATTTTTTTAAGGCGCCCTTTTCCATTCAGGAACCCCCTTTGGCCACTTGCCTTCTAGATAAAAATCAAGCGCTTTACGAGCAATAGGAGCAGCATGCTGTGCGCCAAAACCAGCATTTTCAACCACCATGGCAATTACAATGGTCGGTTTTTCGGCTGGAGCAAAGGCAATGAAAAGAGCATGGTCACGTAAAAATTCAGAGGTTGCAGCATGGCTGTACTCTTGTGAGTTGAGACTAAAAACCTGCGCAGTGCCAGTTTTACCACCAGCTTGATAGGTAGCATCTTTAAAGACCGCCGCTGAAGTGCCCGAGCGGTTTACTTCAATCATGGCTTTTTTGATCACCTCAATATTTTCAGGCTTAAATTGCAGGCGATAGCTTTCTTTCGGCGTAGTTAATTCTCTTTGCCGCGTAAATGGATCTTCAATGGCTTTAACTAAATGCGGTTTCATGACTACCCCATTATTAGTAATATTTGCTAGGGCATGGGCCAATTGCAAAATTGTAAAGGTGTTATAGCCCTGACCAATACCCAAAGAAATCGTTTCGCCCTCAAACCATTTTTGCTGCTCAGGTTTTTTAAAGTTAGTTTTTTTCCATTCGGTTGAAGGCAAGATGCCACGACTTTCTCCTGCTAGGTCGATGCCAGTAATTTGTCCGAGACCTAAGGGCTTCATAAAATCATGAATCATATTAACGCCCATATCGCGCGCTAGAGTGTAATAGTAGGTATCACAAGACTCAACGATCGATTTTTGCATATCAACTGTGCCATGCCCTCCCTTTTTATCATCCCTAAAAGTATGATTACCAAAATTAAAAAATCCCGGATCAGAAATCGTATCGGTTGGTTTACGCTTATTTGTTTCAAGTGCGGCTAAGGCCATAAAAGGTTTATAGGTTGAGCCTGGTGGATAAATACCCTTTAACGGCCTGTTATACAGGGGCTTTTGTTTTGATTCATTGAGTTCTTTCCAGGTGACTGAATCAATACCCTCAACAAAATCATTAGGATTAAAATTCGGCTTTGAAACAAATGCCAAAATATCGCCAGTAGCTGGATCAATGGCGACAAAGGCACCCCGATAGTTACCGTACAGTTCTTCTACTAAATACTGTAATTTGATATCAATTGAAAGAACGACATTTTTACCCGGGGTAGAAGGAAAGCTAGCCAAGGTACGCACGGGCTTACCACCAGCAGTAATTTCTACTTGATCAAAACCAGGCATGCCTCGCAAGACGGGTTCATAACTTTGTTCAATACCAATTTTGCCAACATATTGAATGCCAGAAAGAAAGGCGGCTTGCAAAGCGTAGGGATCAACATCGGGACGAGCAACTTCAATTTCAGTTTGCATCCGCTCTTTATCGCGTTGCGAGACGCGACCGATATAGCCAATTAAGTGTGACCCAAGTTCGTTGTATGGGTATTCGCGAAAACTTCGTGCTCGAATTTCAACACCAGGAAATTGGTAGCGATTAGCCATAAAGCGCGCAGTTTCAGCATCAGTCAACATTGAGCGTAAGGGAATGGTGCCCATATTGCGGGCATCTTCTAAAGAGCGCTTGAAATTTTTGCGGTCGCGTGGAGTAATTAAGACAATTTTAGCGAGACCATCAATGACATCATCAATATTGCCACGGGTTTCGCTAACATTAATTTCTAAGGTGAGTGCAGAATAGTTGCGTCCAATAACGATGCCATTGCGGTCAATGAGCAAGCCACGATTAGCCGGCGCAGGCACAATGGCAATGCGATTACTTTCGGCTAAAGTTGAATATTTATTATGACTAAGCAACTGCAACCAGACAAGCCGTGATAATAAAATTAAAAAACAAAAAGAAACAAAAAGCGTAGCAACATAGATGCGTTGTTGAAACGAATCTAAATCGGGTTTTTTAAGTGCAGCCATGTGAAGCT
This sequence comes from uncultured beta proteobacterium, assembly GCA_903944725.1. Classification (GTDB taxonomy): domain Bacteria; phylum Pseudomonadota; class Gammaproteobacteria; order Burkholderiales; family Burkholderiaceae; genus Polynucleobacter; species Polynucleobacter hahnii. The sequence continues at coordinate 24,839 of CAJASX010000037.1, read as the reverse complement.
TTAGAGCGGTCGAGTATGGTCAATATGCAGGGGGCGACGTTGCGGTGCTAATAGTACGCGAGTAGCTAGCGGCCAGAACAGCGCTTCAATTACAGCTTGTAAAACACCACCACCAATTGCCCACCAGTAAATAGTAGTACTCAAAAACCAATGGGTTAGCGGTGGAAAAAGTGCCACTAATAGAAATAAAGGAGCAATATGCAGGGATTGGGATATTACTGGCAGCGCCATGATGCGTCTATGCCAAGTAACAGCTAAATAGGCTGCTAACGAATAGCTAAAAGCATGAATACCCAGTAAATCAGAATTATGCACATCCATTAACAGGCCTAGTGCGAATGCGACAATAACCCCGATGAGACGATGCTGGTGAATATTCCAAAAAATGAGTGCGATCACTAAAAAATCAGGAACCCAGGCACTGTTGCCAAGGGGCAATAGATTAAGTAAGAGTGCGCAAAATAAACTGAAATAGATAAACAAACGATTTACGGGGCGCAAAATATAGCCGCTTTGAAAGTCGATCATTGCAGGCCTTTGGTACGGGTTTGGCGTCGACCTGGACTAAACCCAGAGTTATCTACCGCCTGCCCAGTGGGGTTCCCTGAGGAATTTAACGGTGCTGGCTTTGCATTAACAGTTGCTTCGTAAAGTAAAGCCAGCGCATGTCGATGTCGATTCACTGGGGCAATTGGCACACAAAATACATTCGAAGAATTTTTTTCGAGATTGCGCTCGATGCGGGTAATCATTGCTACGGCAAATCCAGGAGGATAGGTGCCATCAATACCTGAGGTCAAGAGAATATCGCCCACTTCTAAATCGCTTGCAACCGGCAAATATCGAAGCTCTAGCGGATTACTTCGGCCAGTACCAAAAACAGCCGCGCGTAAACCGTTGCGTGCCACTTGCACAGGTATAGCAAAATCACGATCCTCTAAAAGCGATACTTCGGCCGAGTTTTCATAAAGTCGAACTACTTGCCCCAAAATACCTGCATCGTTCGCAATTGGGTTGCCAGCTTTAAGGCCATCATTACTGCCGCGGTTAATTACAATGCGTTGTGAAATTGGATTTGGTGGGTTAAACAAAATTTCTACTGCTAAGGTTTTATAGGTTAACTGTTTTTGTAGTTCAAGTAGTTGACGTAGATTTTGATTTTCTGCCAAGAGTAATTCGCCTTGGGTTGCTAGCAGTGAAAGTTCAGACTGCCGCAGTTTCATACCTTGATTTTCGCGTTCAAGTTCGCTGCGGGTAGTGAAGTAATTACTAGTCCAGTCATAAATTAGTCTGGGCGTAAGCGTGACATATTCAAGCGGTCGTAAGAGCCAGTTGATTTGATTGCGCATTGGATCAAGGGTATGAAAGCGAAAATCCACATACATTAATGTCATGCTAATAACTAAACAAGCAATCAGCTTGACCAGGGCTGGAATGCCCTGCTTAAAGAGTGGCGGAGCGCTATGTTGCAAGGCTCTTACCGAATAAGCGCTTACTTACTCTTGCGAGAAAACACCGCTCAGCTTGTCCATGCGTTCGAGCGCAATACCAGAGCCACGAGCTACGCAGGTAAGGGGGTCTTCTGCAATGTGAATAGGCAAGCCAGTCTCTTCTAAGAGCAGACGATCAAGGTCACGCAAGAGCGCACCTCCGCCAGTAAGCATCATGCCGCGTTCGGCAATATCGGAAGCAAGCTCAGGCGGGGTTTGTTCAAGCGCTGCTTTAACTGCAGTCACAATTTGATTTAAAGGATCGGTGAGTGCCTCTAGCACCTCATTGCTGGTAATCGTAAAGCTGCGGGGAATTCCTTCAGCTAAATTACGTCCTTTCACTTCCATTTCTAATACTGCCGCGCCTGGAAAGGCTGAGCCAATGGTTTTTTTAATATTTTCAGCAGTTTGCTCACCAATAAGCATGCCGTAATTGCGGCGAATATAGTTTGAGATTGCTTCATCAAATTTATCGCCACCAACACGCACTGAGCCTTTGTAAACCATGCCCCCTAAAGACATGACACCAACTTCAGTGGTGCCGCCGCCAACATCAATCACCATTGAGCCGTGGGCTTCTGCGACAGGTAAACCCGCACCAATTGCCGCGGCCATCGGTTCTTCGATTAAAAATACTTGTGATGCGCCAGCGCCCAGAGCCGATTCGCGGATAGCTCGGCGCTCAACTTGGGTTGAGCCGCATGGCACGCAAATAATGATGCGCGGGCTAGGCCTGAGCAATTTACTTTCATGAACCATTTTGATAAATTGCTTGAGCATCTGCTCGGTAATCGTAAAGTCGGCGATGACGCCATCTTTCATCGGGCGAATGGCTTCAATATTGCCAGGAACCCGACCTATCATGGCTTTTGCTTCCGTGCCAACCGCTAGAATAGTTTTTTTACCGTTAGGGCCACCTTCTTGGCGAATCGCCACGACTGAGGGCTCATCGAGTACGATTCCCCGATCGCGCATATAAATTAAAGTATTTGCAGTGCCAAGATCGATTGCGAGATCATTAGCAAAATAGTTACGAATCAGACCAAACATAATGTAAGTGGGAAAATAGCCAAGTTAATGAAGATAAAGAAGAATGATACCCTAGCGCCCCATGAAACTCGATGAAGTCCAGCGCATTGCGCACCTTTCTAGGCTCGAACTGAGCGAATCTGAAGCAAAGGCAATTTTGCCCCAGTTACAGGCTATTTTTGCTTTAGTGGCAGAAATGCAAGCAGTAGATACCAGTGGCTGTGAGCCTTTGGCTCACCCAATTCTTTTTTTACGTGATTTGGCACAGCCGCTCAGAATAGATCAGGTTAGTGAAGCCGATCAACGCACTGCAAATATGCGTTCAGCTCCAGCTCAAGAAGATGGCTATTTTCTGGTTCCGCGGGTGCTCGAATGAGTTGGCATATGAGCACCATAGCCCTGCTCTCTAAGGCTTTAGCGGCAAAGCAGGTGTCTAGTCGCGAATTAACTAGCTATTTTTTAGAGCGTATTGCCAAGGGCTCCCGTTGGAATGCTTTTTTAGATGTTAATCCTGCCCTTAGCATGGCGCAGGCTGATGTGGCAGATGACATTAGGGCAAATGGATTGGCTGGACCCTTAACAGGTATACCAGTGGCGCACAAAGATGTCTTCGTAACTCAAGGCTGGCATTCAACAGCCGGCTCTAAAATGCTGAGCAATTATCAAAGCCCTTTCAATGCTGCTGTAGTTGCAGGCTTAGGCATACCCGATGAGCAAAATCCCACTGCCGCAGGGATGGTCTGTTTAGGTAAAACCAATATGGATGAGTTTGCGATGGGCTCGTCGAATGAAAACTCCGCTTTTGGCGCCGTACTCAATCCATGGAATTCAGCATGCATAGCGGGGGGCTCATCAGGCGGCTCGGCAGCTGCAGTTGCCGCGGGGCTAACACCGATTGCTACGGGCACTGATACTGGGGGTTCAATTCGTCAGCCAGCAGCTCTTTGTGGCCTGACAGGGATTAAGCCAAGCTACGGAAGGGTATCACGTTACGGCATGATTGCTTATGCTTCTTCTTTAGACCAAGCAGGTCCAATTGGTAAGAGCGCAGAAGATTGCGCTTGGTTATTAAGCGCAATGTCATTTCATGATCCCCGCGATTCAACTTCATTAGCCGACTCGGGCGAAAATTTTGCCCGCTATTTAAGTCAAGCTTGGAGTGAGCCGCAAATGAGCAACCCAGCTAAACCTTTAAGCGGACTGCGAGTTGGTTTGCCCGCCGAGTTTTTTGCCGAGGGTTTAGCGCCAGAGGTAGCAAAGGCAGTTGAAGCCGGCGCACAGCTATTAGCGCAGTTAGGTGCAACGCTTTGTTCAGTTACTTTACCCAAAACAAAATTATCTATTCCCGTGTATTACGTCCTTGCCCCGGCCGAAGCCTCAAGTAATCTAAGCCGTTTTGATGGCGTGCGCTTTGGTCATCGCACCGCTAAATATAGTGATCTTCAAGAGATGTATAAAAAATCACGAAGCGAAGGTTTTGGCACAGAAGTGAAACGCCGCATTTTGATTGGTAGCTACGTTTTATCGCATGGCTATTATGATGCCTATTACCTTCAAGCGCAAAAAATTCGACGGATTATTGCCGCCGATTTTCAAGCCGCGTTTAATCAGTGTGATGTTATTTTAGGCCCGGTCACCCCTGATGTTGCATGGCGTTTGGGGGAGAAAACCGCAGATCCAATGCAAATGTATTTGGCTGATATTTATACCTTATCAACTAATTTAGCTGGTTTACCAGCCATGAGCGTGCCTTGTGGTTTTAATCAAAATAATATGCCTATTGGAATGCAGCTTATTGGCAATTATTTTTCCGAAGCGCGCCTCTTGCAAATTGCGCATCAATATCAGCAGGCCACCGATTGGCATCTGCGTCAGCCTAGCGAGGAGGCGTAATGGAATGGGAAGTAGTTATTGGGTTAGAAACTCATACGCAATTAAAAACGCAATCAAAAATTTTTAGCGGCGCTAGTACCCATTTTGGGGCACCTGCAAATACCCAAGCGTGTGCAGTCGACTTGGCATTGCCTGGAGTGCTACCCGTATTAAATCGACAAGCAGTTGAACATGCAATTCGATTTGGTTTGGCAATTGGCGCCAACATAACGCCCGTCAGTATTTTTGCGCGCAAAAATTATTTTTATCCCGATTTACCCAAGGGCTATCAAATTAGCCAGTATGAAATTCCAGTAGTTGTAGGTGGTCAGGTAGAAATAATTTTTAATGGTGAGGCCAAGTTAATTCAGCTAACGCGCGCTCACTTAGAGGAAGACGCAGGAAAATCGGTACATGAAGATTTTATTGGGCCTCATGGTGAACCCTCAAGTGGCATTGATTTAAACCGAGCAGGCACGCCCTTACTTGAAATTGTTACCGAGCCAGTAATGCGCAGCGCAGCAGAGGCGGTTACTTATGCTAAGGCGTTACATAGTTTGGTTGTATGGCTCGATGTGTGCGATGGCAACATGCAAGAGGGCTCTTTTCGGTGTGACGCCAATGTCTCAGTAAGACCAAAGGGCGCTTCCAAATTAGGTACGCGTTGCGAAATTAAAAATTTGAATTCTTTCCGGTTTATGGAAGAAGCGATGAACTATGAAATTCGCCGACAAATTGAATTGATCGAAGACGGCCGAGAAGTAACTCAGGAAACGCGCTTGTATGATCCTGATAAAAAAGAAACTCGTAGCATGCGCAGTAAAGAAGACGCCAATGATTACCGCTATTTTCCTGATCCCGATTTATTGCCTTTACAGATCAATTCTGCTTGGGTTGAACAAGTGCGTGCCAGCATGCCAATTTTGCCAGACGCAGTACGCAAACAATGGCAAAGTGAATATAGCCTTGGGGCGTATGATGCTCAATTACTATCGCAAGATCGTGCCACCGCGCAACTATTTACTGCATTAGTAAAATTAGTGGGTCAGCCAATGGCTAAAGCCGCCGCTAATTTAGTTACTGGTGAATTGGCTTCGGCACTAAATCGTGCCAATCTTATGCCTAGTGAAGCACCGCTCGTGGCAAAAGACTTGGCACCATTATTAGAGCGAATAGCCGACGGCACTATTTCAAACAAAATTGCTAAAGAAATATTTACCATTTTATGGGATGAGGCTATCGCTGGTAAGGGTCGTAGCACGATTGATGCCATTATTGATCAGCGGGGTTGGCGACAAATTAACGACACTGGCGAGTTAGCACTATTAATAGATCAAGTCATGACAGACAATGCCAAATTACTTGAAGATTTTCAGGCTGGTAAAGAAAAGGCTTTTAATGCCTTGGTTGGGCAAATTATGAAGGCCTCAAAAGGCACGGCTAATCCGCAACAAGTGAACGATTTGTTAAGAAAAAAATTAACTTAGGAAGATAGTATGAGTACAAGTAATAGTGCAATTGATTCAAAACAGGCAGAGCAAGAGGCGCTAGTTGCCGATTGGTTACGAGCCACCCCTGAATTTTTTGAGCGCTATGCCGATTTATTAAATGAAATTCGGCTTAAGCATCCTCATGGGGGGAGTGCTATTTCCTTGCAAGAGCGCCAGATGTCGATTTTGCGTGCACAAAATCAAGAAATCAATCGCCGCTTGGGTGAGATGCTGCATTTTGGTAGTCGCAATGATAAAACCCAAAAAGGGCTGGTTGTTTGGTTGTTATTACTGATGCGCGCTAGCACTCAGCTTGAAGTTGAGACAGCAATCACGACTGGTTTAGCTGAGGTGTTTGAGGTTGATGCGGCCTTAGTGCTGCCACCGCAACCATTTTTTGCCCCTTGGCTAGAAAAACCATTATGTGGTTCTGCCAAGGAATTGCCAGCCGCTAGTATTGATTTGCTGGCAACCCAAATTACCATCGATGATCAGTGGCAAAGTTTGGTGGCGATTGGCTTGCCACTGATAAGTCAGCCAGTACCTGCAGTGTTATTACTTGCTAGTAAAGATGCCACTCGCTTTACGGCAGATATGGGAGCATTTTATTTACGCCAAATTGCTGAATTAACTGCAGCTGCACTTGATCGAGTGTGCGCTTATGAAGCATCCCCCACCTGAATTAGCACCACTTGCGCAAGCATACTTGCACGAGCTGCATGTATTACGGCAACTTTCGCCTCATACTATCACTGCATATCAACACGATTTGCGGCAACTGCAAACTCTTGCCCAAGACGATGGCATTGATTTGCTTAGCGTTAGCAATGCGCATATTCGACGCTGGGCTGGCCGCTTACATGCCAAGAATCGTTCGCCCCGCAGCATAGCAAGAACCTTATCTGCATGGCGCGGTTGGTTTGAATGGTTAGGCCGGCAAAGCACAGCAAAAAAAGACGCCAGTAAAATTAACCTATCAGCCAATCCTGTTGCCGATGTGAAGGCACCAAAGCGTAATCAAGTGCTGCCTAAGGCACTCTCAGTCGAGCAGGCTATTGCTTTAGTGCAGCAAGCTCAGCGCGAAGCCTTTGAAAATAAAGATTTAGATTCGATTCGCGACGCTGCCTTAATTGAGCTACTGTATTCATCGGGCTTGCGTTTATCAGAGCTGCTTGGTATCGATGCTTCAATTAGCCATGACCGTAAGCAAGAGTCGGCAGGCTGGCTCGATTGGGAGGCTTCTGAGGTAACGGTCTTGGGCAAAGGCGGTAAGCGCCGCAGCATACCAGTTGGGGTCCCTGCTATGGTTGCCTTGCAGGCTTGGCTAAGTTTTCGGCAAGCCATGCCCCTAAAGCTCCAGAGTAGGGCCTTGTTTCTTTCGGCAAAAGGCTTGCGATTAGCGCCACGCACGGTTCAGACCCGCCTGCGTACTTTGGCAATACGGGCAGGCTTACCAACCCATGTGCACCCCCATATGCTGCGCCATAGCTTTGCTAGCCATGTTTTGCAATCCTCGCATGATTTGCGCGCTGTCCAAGAAATGCTGGGCCATGCAAGCATTGCAAGCACCCAAATTTATACTGCCCTTGATTTTCAGCATTTGGCACAGGCCTACGATTTGGCTCATCCGCGCGCAAAGCCCAGTAAGGCGTAAGATAGCTAGCTTGTCATCTTTACCAAACACTGAAATGGAACTGAAATGGCTTTAATTCCTGTCACAATTCTTACGGGTTTTTTGGGTAGCGGTAAAACCACTTTGCTTAAACATATTTTGACTGAACAGCACGGTAAAAAAATTGCTGTAATTGAAAATGAGTTTGGCGAAGAAAATATTGATAACGATATTTTAGTGCAAAGTAGTGAAGAGACTATTGTGCAAATGAGTAATGGTTGTGTGTGTTGCACCATTCGCGGCGATTTGGTCGAGGCCCTCAACCAACTATGGGAGCAACGGCAAAACAAAAAAATTCAGTTTGAACGCGTAGTAATCGAAACTACTGGAGTGGCTAATCCTGGGCCGGTAGCGCAAACTTTTTTTATGGACGATGATGTGGCTGAGCATTATGTGCTTGATGCAGTCGTTACCTTGGTGGATGCTAAACATGGTCAACAGCAATTAACTGAGCACGAAGAAGCGCAGCGGCAAGTGGGCTTTGCCGATCAAATTTTTATTACTAAAACCGATTTAGTTGGTCCTGCTGAAATAGCTGATTTACGCAGTAGGCTAATGCATATGAACCCGCGTGCGCCCATTAAAGCGATTACTCAAGGACTAGTTCCGCTCAATGAAGTATTTGATTTAAAGGGCTTTAATCTCAACGCTAAACTAGATATTGATCCCCATTTTTTAGGAGCAGAAGAGCACGACCATAGCGATTGTGGCCATGACCATAGCCATGACCATGATCAAACCAACCCCGCGCATCAGCACCATGAGCATGCTGGACATACCGATCGAATCCAATCTTTTGTGTTTCGCAGTGAGCGGCCATTTGACTCTAGAAAATTAGAAGATTTTTTGGGCGGCATTCTTGAGGTTTTTGGTGAAAAAATGTTACGCTACAAAGGTGTGCTGTATGTTGAGGGAAGTTCTCGTAAAGTGGTATTTCAGGGGGTGCATCAAATGATGGGCAGTGATTTAGCTGGGCCGTGGGGTACCGATCTGAAACAAACGAGGATGGTCTTTATCGGCATCGATTTGCCTAAAGATACCTTAATGGCTGGATTAGAGGGTTGCTTGGTTTAAATTGGCGCAGGGAAGCTTGAGGTACAATCCCGCGCCACAGCCAGATTTAAAGTAAAGACTTAAAACTTTGGCAGAATGGGGCAATAATGCTTCAGAAAGACTGGAAAGAAAAAGATGATAGTAAAAACAGCAAGCAGCGTTAAGGTAGCCGACAAGGCCAGTGAAAAGGGGGCTGAAAAGGTCGCCGCAGTTAGCGCAAAAGCCGTTGCTCCAAAAAAAGGCGCGCCACTTACCCCTGTTACTGAAGCCGAGTTACTGAAGATGGCTGATAAAGACTATATGAACGGAGCTCAGCGCGATTTTTTTCGTCTAAAACTCTCTACCTTGAAAGATGACATTTTAAAAAATGCATCTGAAACGACCGAGCATTTACGGGAAAATATCTTGGTTCCCGATCCCGCTGATCGGGCAACAATTGAAGAGGAGCATGCTCTTGAATTGCGCACGCGTGATCGTGAACGAAAGTTATTAAAAAAGGTTGAGCAGGCTTTAGCCCGCATTGAATCTGGAGACTATGGTTGGTGCGAAGAGACCGGTGAGCCTATTGGCTTATCTCGTTTAATTGCCCGTCCTACAGCAAACTTATCGCTTGAAGCCCAAGAACGGCGCGAACTACGTCAAAAACTTTTTGGCGATTAAGCCTAACTGAGGCCTCTGGCAAGCGTAAACTAAAGTTAGCTAATGAGTAAAAATTTACCTAATATTGCCGACATTCCTCCCTTACTAAAGGCAGAGATTCTGGCTGAAGCTTTGCCCTATATTCGCCAATATCATGGCAAAACGATTGTGATTAAATATGGCGGCAACGCCATGATTGAGGAGCGCCTCAAAGAAAGTTTTGCACGCGATGTCATTTTGCTGAAATTAGTTGGCATGAATCCAGTAGTAGTGCATGGTGGTGGGCCACAAATTGATGAAGCCTTAAAGAAGATTGGCAAGACTGGTACTTTTATTCAAGGAATGCGAGTGACGGATGAAGAAACCATGGAAGTGGTGGAATGGGTTTTGGGTGGTGAGGTACAACAAGATATCGTCATGCTCATTAATCATTACGGCGGCCAAGCGGTAGGCTTGACAGGTAAAGATGGCGGCTTAATTCATGCTCGCAAAATGTTTGTGCCCGATGAAGCGAACCCTGGCGCGACTATCGATCTAGGTTTTGTTGGTGAAATTGAGGCGATTAATCCCGCTGTAGTAAAAGCATTACAAGAAGATGCCTTTATTCCCGTGATTTCGCCAATTGGCTTTAGTGCTGAGGGGCAGGCTTTTAATATTAATGCCGACTTGGTGGCTGGCAAGATGGCCGAAATTTTAAAAGCTGAAAAATTAGTCATGATGACAAATACCCCTGGCGTAATGGACAAAAGTGGAAACTTACTAACCGACTTAACTGCTCGCGAAATCGATAGCCTTTTCGCTGACGGCACAATTTCTGGTGGCATGTTGCCAAAAATATCCTCAGCTCTTGACGCAGCTAAAAGCGGGGTGAACTCCGTCCATATTATTGACGGTCGAATTGAACATTCTTTGCTGCTCGAAATTTTGACCGAGCAACCTTTTGGTACCATGATCAGATCACGTTAAATTCTGGAAAATTGTTGAATGAGCCCGAGTAGAGAATCCGCCCCCTTTGCAGCAGAATCTCAAAGCGAAAGTCGGGACCCTGACAAGCTGCGCAAAAGGCCGCGTCCAGGTGAAAGGCGCTTACAAATTTTGCAAGTTTTAGCGGAAATGTTGCAACACCCTAAGGGTGAGCGAGTAACCACTGCAGCTTTGGCAGCAAAAATCCAAGTTTCTGAAGCTGCCTTATATCGGCATTTTGCGAGCAAAGCCCAAATGTTTGAAGGCCTCATTGGCTTCATCGAACAAACCGTATTCGGATTGATCAATCAAATTACGCAAAAAGAAGAGTCTGGCTTAGCTCAGGTGCGGGGTATTTTGCAAATGCTTTTAGCGTTTGCCGAAAAAAATCCTGGTATGACTCGCGTGCTTTTGGGTGATGCTTTATTGCAGGAGGACGATCGCTTACAAGAGCGCATTAGCCAAGTATTAGACCGAGTGGAGGCGTCACTCAAGCAGTCTTTGCGGATAGCTCAAACCCAGGGCGAGATCAGCGCTAAATTAGGGCAAGAGGAGATCAGCATTCGTGCCGCCTTACTAATGAGTTATGTATTGGGGCGTTGGCATCGATTTGCGCGCAGCGGCTTTAAAAAATTACCCACAGAGGCTTCAGAGATTAGCCTGCGTATCTTGCTCTCAGAATGAGCGAGCTAAACCTATCTCGTAATACGATTCATTTTGCTGAGCCCTTGCCTTTGCAAAGTGGCGCAATCTTAACTAGTTATGATTTAGTAATAGAAACCTATGGCAAATTAAATGCCAATAAAAGCAATGCGGTCTTAATTTGCCATGCTTTAAATGCCTCGCACCATGTCGCTGGTCCTAATCCAGATGATGCAACTGATATCGGTTGGTGGGACAACATGGTTGGACCAGATAAACCAGTAGATACCAACCATTTTTTTGTAATCGGTGTGAATAACCTAGGCTCGTGTTTTGGCTCAACGGGACCGATGAGTATTAATCCAGTTAGTGGCCAACCCTATGGCGCTGACTTCCCTGTGATTACAGTTGAAGATTGGGTCAATACCCAAGCCCGTTTGGCAGATAAATTAGGCATTCGCCGTTTTGCTGCAGTGATGGGTGGCAGCTTAGGCGGTATGCAAGCAATTGCGTGGGCAATTCATTATCCCAAGCGAATTGCTCACTGTATTGCAGTCGCTGCAACTTCTAAGTTATCAGCTCAAAATATTGCCTTTAACGAGGTTGCTAGAAATGCTATTCTTTCCGATCCTGATTTTCATGGCGGCAATTATTACGCCCACGGTGTGGTGCCCAAACGGGGTTTGCGATTAGCGCGGATGGTTGGGCACATTACCTATTTATCCGATGACGATATGGCCGAAAAATTTGGCCGTGAATTACAGCGGGGCGCTGGAGCCTCAGATGAATACCGCTTTAGCTTTGATGTTGAGTTTGAAGTCGAAAGTTATTTACGTCATCAAGGTGATAAATTTTCAACCTATTTTGATGCCAATACCTATTTATTGATTACTCGCGCACTTGATTATTTTGATCCGGCACGCCGCTCACAGGGGAGTTTGAGTCGCGCCTTAGCAGAAGTGCAGGCCAAGTTTTTGGTGGTCAGTTTTGTTACCGATTGGCGTTTCCCACCGAATCGTAGTCGCGAGATCGTAGAGGCTTTGCTGGTTAATAAAAGTGCCGTTACGTATGCAGAAATAGATGCGCCACATGGCCATGATGCTTTTTTATTAGATGATCTGCGTTATCACCATTTAATTCGGTCTTATTTCCAGACCATGAACGAGTCTAAAGCATGATGCGCGCCGACTTTATTGCCATCGCCAAATGGATTGCTCCAGCAAGCCAAGTATTAGATTTAGGATGTGGCGACGGTAGCTTTATAGAATTTTTAGGTCAACAAAAACCTGTTCACGCTTATGGTGTCGAAATTGATGATGCGCGGGTGTTAGCGTGCGTACAAAAAGATATTAATGTTATTCAGCAAAATCTCGAGGGGGGCCTCGCTTTGTTTGGGGATCAGAGTTTTGATACGGTAGTGCTATCACAGACCCTGCAAACCATTCACCAAACGGAAAAAATCTTACGTGAAGTAGTGCGGGTGGGCAAAGAATCAATCATTTCATTTCCTAATTTTGGGCATTGGTCACATCGTTTAGCCGTAGCCTTCGGGCATATGCCCGTATCTAAAAGCTTGCCCTATCAGTGGTACAACACCCCAAACGTTCGCGTATTAACTGTTGCTGACTTTGAAAAACTAGCGTCGAGTCTGGGTCTTAAGGTGATTGATCAATGCATTTTGCATGAAGGTAGAGAGGTCACTTTGTTGCCGAATTTGTTCGGCAGCTTGGCCTTATTTCGCATTCGACGTGCTTAATGTAATTCAGTCTTGGCTTAAAGATTTTCGGGTTTATCTCGAATGGCCTTGTTTGCGAATGCTCTTTTTAGGCTTCTCTGCAGGCTTACCGCTTTTACTAATATTAGGTACCTTGAGTTTTTGGCTGCGTGAGGCAGGCATTGATCGCAGCACCATTGGGTATTTAACCTGGGTTGGCTTAATTTATGCGTTTAAGTGGGTGTGGGCGCCCTTAGTCGATCGTTTGCGAATTCCTTTCCTCACTAAATGGTTTGGACGCAGACGCAGTTGGCTGCTCTTTGCTCAAGCGCTCATTATTTTTGGCTTAGTAGGTATGGCTAGCATTGACCCAAAGGTGGCCCTAAACGCAATTGTCTGGTGTGCACTGCTCGTTGCTTTTGGATCTGCCACGCAAGATATAGCCTTAGATGCATTTCGGATTGAATCAGCAGATAGTGACCATCAGGCGGCCTTGGCGGCCACCTATCAAACAGGCTATAGGCTTGCCCTAATCTGGGCTGGCGCCGGCGCTTTATGGCTGGCAGCACGGGTCGAGACAGGCAGTGGATCTTATGATGTTAGCGCTTGGCAATTTGCTTATCTTTGTATGGCTGCCTCAATTAGCGTGGGCGTTATCACCACCTTATTTAGCCAAGAACCAGCGCAAGTTTTGTTGCCGCAAGCACGTAACGCAAAAGCGTGGCTATACCAAACCTTAATTGAGCCCTTTGCTGAGTTTATTCAACGCTATCACTGGCAAGCCATCATCATCTTGGCTTTAATAGCGGTTTATCGGATCAGCGATGTCGTGATGGGCATCATGGCCAACCCCTTTTATGTCGATATGGGCTATACCAAAGATGAGGTCGCCGCCGTGAGCAAAGTCTTTGGCGTCATCATGACCTTGCTTGGCGCTTTTATTGGCGGAGTCTTAACCTTGCGCTTTGGCGTGATGCGAATTTTATTTGTGGGTGCTGTGTTATCGGCAGTCAGCAATCTTTTATTTGCTTGGTTAGCAGCACAAGGCCACGATTTGCAAGGTTTGATTTGGGTGATTTCTGCTGATAATTTAAGTTCTGGAATTGCGAGCGCGGCATTTATTGCTTACTTATCTTCATTAACAAATATTCGCTATTCAGCAACGCAGTACGCCTTGTTTAGCTCGATGATGCTCTTATTGCCTAAATGGTTAGCTGGCTTCTCTGGTGTATTTGTGGATACGTTTGGCTATCAAATGTTTTTCATTAGCACTGCCATTATTGGCGTACCAGTCTTAATTCTTATTTGGTTGACGATGGATTTAAATATTGGGCAGAATAAAAAAATAGTAGAGTAGTTATTTCCTGGCTGAATTAAATGGGCCAGTCATAATCAATGGTCAAGGGCGCATGATCGGAGAAGCGCTCAATTTTGTAAATACGCGCTGCTTTTGCTGTAGCAGCAATACCGCCGCTAGCAATTTGATAGTCAATACGCCAGCCAACATTTTTAGCATAGGCTTGACCGCGATTACTCCACCAAGTGTAGCCAGCATCACTAGCATTAGGCTCTAGGTGACGGTATACATCTACATAGCCGACCTGATCAAACAAATGAGTCAGCCAAGCACGTTCTGCTGGCAGAAAACCCGAATTATTTAGATTACCTTTCCAATTTTTAAGATCGATTTCTTGATGGGCAATATTCACATCACCACACAAAATAATTTCGCGCCCCGATTTTTTTAATTGAATCAGATGCGGTAGAAATGATTTTAAAAAACGGAATTTTGCAGCTTGTCGCTCAGGTGAGCTTGAGCCTGACGGCATGTAAACAGAAATAATGGCTAGATTCTTTAGACGTATTTCCACATAACGACCTTCAGCATCAAATTCGGCATTGCCATAACCATAAAGTACTTCTTGGGGTTGATGCCTAGAGTAAATGCCGCAACCGCTATAGCCCTTCTTTTCAGCATGATGAAAATAGCCAGTCATGCCGGTTGGGTTCAAAATTGTCTCGTCAAGATCATCGCGCTGGGCTTTGAGCTCTTGCAGGCAGACAAAATCAGGCGCTTGGTTTTGCAGCCAGGGCAAAAAGCCTTTTTTGACCGCAGAACGAATGCCATTGAGATTGGCGGAAATGATGCGTAACATAGAGGCTTATGAACCCACAAAATAATCAAGCACAAAATAATCAACACGACTTTATTCGCTTTGCGCTCGAAGCACGTGTTTTAGCGTTTGGCGAGTTTAAAACGAAAGCGGGTCGGCTATCACCTTATTTTTTTAATGCTGGAGGATTTAGCAACGGCGTTTTATTAGGCGCTTTGGGTCAGTATTATGCTAAGGCCTTATTGGCATCAGGCATTCAGTTTGAGATGCTCTATGGGCCAGCTTATAAGGGCATTACCCTAGTAGCGGCAACTGCCATTGCCTTAGCCGAGCAGGGGTATCAAACCTCATTTGCATATAACCGCAAAGAAGCCAAGGATCATGGCGAGGGTGGCACTATGGTCGGAGCCTCAATTCAAGGGCGGGTAGTAATTGTGGACGATGTTATTTCTGCTGGTACTTCGGTACGCGAATCAGTGAATTTAATTCACGCTGCGGGGGGGAAGCCCGCGGCAGTCTTAATTGCCCTTGACCGTATGGAAAAGTCAGGTAACGCGATAGCTATTGGAGCTTATTCAGCGGTTCAAAGCGTCTCGCAAGAATTTGGCATACCGGTGGTTGCAATTGCTAGCCTGCATGATGTGATGACATTTTTAACCGCCTCAGCCGATGCCGAGTTAAAGCAGTATTTGCCAGCGGTGAAGGCGTACCGATTAAAGTACGGAATTGATGCATAAGAAGCGGCTTTAGAGGGTCGTCTCACCTTCAAAAACAGTCATTGCGGGACCATACATCTCAACTGCTTGAGGCTTGCCATCAAGCATGCCTGGCCAGACAATTTTTAAAATCCCGCCCCGAGTTTCAACCTGCACTGGGCTTAGTAGTAACCCACGCCGAATGCCGGAAACTACTGCTGCACAGGCTCCGGTACCACAGGCAAGTGTTTCGCCCGTACCCCGTTCGTAGACCCGCAAGCGAATGGCATGTTCATGCAGAACTTGCATGTAGCCAGCATTTACCCGCTGCGGAAAAGCGGCATTTGCCTCAATCTGCGCACCTTCTGTACCAACAGGGGCGCTCTCAATATCATCGACAACTTGAATTGCATGGGGATTACCCATTGATATGGCAGCGATCCAGTCGGCATGTGCACCAGCATTGCCGCTAACGGGTAAGGCATAGAGGGTTTCATGAAACTCTAGTTTGGATGGCAGCCCGGTTGGATTAAACGGAATTTGTTGGTGCTCAAAGATGGGGGCGCCCATATTGACTTTAACCTGCCCATCGGCAAGCACTTCAAGCGTGATAACGGTATGGGCCACCTCGACCTGAAGCGGATTTTTAGCAGAAAGTCCTTGCTCGTGAATATAACGCACAAAACAGCGGGAGCCATTGCCGCATTGCTCAACTTCACCCCCATCAGCATTAAAAATTCGGTAGCGAAAATCAGCATCAGGTCGGGTCGCTTTTTCAACAATCAAAATTTGATCTGCGCCCACGCCAAGTTGACGATGGGCTAATTGACGCCATTGCTCTGCTGTTACTGCTCTCAAATCATTGGTGATGCCGTTTAAGACAATAAAGTCATTGCCAGCACCATGCATTTTGGTAAAGCGAATTTTGCGCGGAGATTGCGTTGTCATGTGCTTGAATATAAACTAGGCTCACCATTAGGGCGATGTTTAAAGCGTTTATGGATCCAGTAGTATTCAGCGGGATTTTTTAGAATCTCTTGTTCGTAAAGCTGATTAAGACGTGCCGTGTCGGCAATTGGGTCTTCACTAGGAAAGCCTTCAATCGGCTTGCTAATCGAACAAATATAGCTACTTTGGTCTGGCTTCAGTGCCGTTACCATTAAACAAACTTCCGCTTGAGCCATTTTTGCTAAGCGCGAGACCGAGGTAACCGTATTGGTTTGAATTCCAAAGAAGGGAACAAACACACTATCTTTAGGGCCTAGGTCAATATCAGGGGCAATAAAAACAAAATTACCTGCTTCAATTTCACGCAATAGGTCGCGCAAACGATTTTGCCGGGCTATAGATCTTCCGCCAAAGCGCTCGCGCCATTGAATAATCTTTTGATTAAAAAAAGGATTTTTCATGTTTTGATATAAACCCGTACCTTTTGGTAGGTCGTGATCAAGCGCTAGCGCGCCCAACGCTAAGATGCCACCCTCAATGCCAACAAAGTGCGGGGTAATTAATAAGCGGGGTTTGCGATCTCCCAATTGAATCTCTGCTTTGATGTCCACCATCGCAGAGATTTGTTGGGGGCTACCCATCCAAATACGACTTCGCTCAACCACGCTTCGTCCCAAGAGGCGCCAATGCGCTACAGCTAAGGCATCAATTTCAGTAGGCGAAAGTTGGGGAAAGCATAAGCGCAAATTGGTATTAACCACGCGCTTTCTTTCGCTGGGTAGGCGCGCTGCCAGTGAGCCAAGTGCATAGCCAGTATGGATCGTGAGGGCATAAGGCATAACAGAAAAAAAACGCAAAAGACCAAGTACCAAAAAATGAAGTGGGGTTTGAAGCCAATGCATGATGAAATTTTTTTACTGAGTTGGAGGCAGTTCTGCGCCACTAGGGTGCTTGAAGCGGTTGTATGCCCATATATATTGATTGGGCGCACGCAAAATAATTTTCTCTAGGGCGAGGTTTAATTCCGTTGCAGCGACAGAGGTATTTTCAGCGAAAGCTGGCAAACGTTCGGCATGAATTAACCAGCCCTGCCCAAGGCCTTTACGTTGCGCTGAAAATAACACTACGGGAATGTGTTTTCTGCCAGCGAGTCGAGCGGGTAAGGTAGTAGTGTATGCATAACGTCCAAAAAAAGGCACCCACATCCCTTCGCCACCACTAGGAACCTGGTCAGGCAAAATTCCAATTGCCTCACCCCGACTTAGTGCTCGCACCATTTGCCGCACACCATGAAGATTGGTTGGTACAAAATGCATATTAGGATAAGCCCGCCATGATTCAATCACATTATTTAACCACTTTTGGCGAGCTGGTCGATACAAAATGGTGGCCGGAAAATGGTTTGCCAAAATGCGGGGAATAATTTCGAAACCACCTAAATGAGGGCAGAGCATGATAAGACCGTTGCCTTCATCGATTGCCTCTGCCACTAAGCGCCAATTAGTAACCTCGGCTAGTACAAGCGCTTGTTGGGGGTTATGCCAGATCCACAGACTGTCGGAAAGTAGCATGCCTGAGCCAGGAATGGCTTTTAGATATTGGGGTTGTAGCTGATTGGCCTGTAATGCTTGGGCATAATTGGTCCTAAAGAGCCCACGGTATTTAGATGAAGTAAGGTATGCAATGTAACCAAGAAAACCGCCAAAACATTGGGTGACTGCTAAGGGCAGCGCAGCGACAATACGCAGAACAAGGTTAAGCAAATACGAGATCATGTGACCATGATATTCATAAAATGGCAATTAACTCAAATTTTGGCTTATCAAGTGCCCCAGAATTCGGGCTATACCGAACTAGCTTTTTCAGCTAAAATGACCTTATCGCCGAGTTAAGACAACTTGCGGGGCGATTAAAAAAATTCTGCTAAAGCGTCGCCGTTGTATTTCCGGCACGTCTGTTGTCAGCTTGGTCGTGTTTAATTTAAAAGGAAAAGGCAATGGCAAACGAATACTTCTTTACTTCAGAATCGGTTACTGAAGGTCATCCCGATAAAGTGTCTGATCAAATTTCTGACGCGATCTTAGATGCTATCTTGACCCAAGACCCTAGTGCGCGGGTAGCTGCAGAAACACTTTGCAATACTGGCTTAGTGGTTTTAGCTGGGGAAATTACTACTCATGCGAATGTCGATTATATTCAAGTGGCACGTAATACCTTACGTGAAATTGGTTATGACAATACTGAATATGGCATTGATTACAAGGGCTGCGCTGTCTTGGTTGCCTACGATAAACAAAGCCCAGATATTGCCCAGGGCGTTAATCATGCGGCTGATGACGGTTTAGATCAAGGCGCTGGCGATCAAGGCTTAATGTTTGGTTACGCCTGTGATGAAACTCCTGAGCTAATGCCAATGCCAATTCATTTGGCCCATCGTTTAGTGGAGCGTCAATCGCAATTAAGACGCGATGGTCGTTTAAATTGGTTACGTCCCGATGCTAAATCACAAGTCACTTTACGTTACGTAGATGGCAAGCCAGATTCCATCGACACCGTAGTGCTCTCAACGCAGCACGCAGAAGACATTTCTTTAGAACGCTTGCGCGAAGGGGTGATTGAAGAAATTATTAAGCCCGTATTGCCGAAACATTTAATCAAGGGTGCAATTAAATATTTAGTAAATCCTACGGGCCGCTTCGTTATTGGGGGCCCTCAAGGTGATTGTGGTCTTACCGGCCGGAAAATCATTGTCGATACTTATGGCGGATCGGCCCCGCATGGTGGTGGCGCTTTTTCGGGGAAGGACCCTTCTAAGGTAGATCGTTCAGCCGCATATGCAGGGCGTTATGTGGCAAAAAACCTTGTTGCTGCTGGTTTAGCTACCCGTTGTTTAATTCAAATTTCTTATGCGATTGGGGTCGCGCATCCAACCTCAGTCATGGTGAGCACCTATGGCACGGGAAAAATTTCGGACGAAAAAATTGCGCAATTGGTGGCCGAGCATTTTGATTTGCGCCCTAAAGGGATCGTCAAAATGCTCAATTTATTGCGGCCAATTTATCGTAAAACCGCTGCTTATGGCCACTTTGGTCGCGAAGAACCCGATTTTACCTGGGAGCAACGTGATAAAGCCGCCGCTTTAAAAGCCGCTGCCGGAATCTAAGTTTTGCAGCGAGCCCTTGCCAAATAAGGCTTTTAAGCCATATTAGCTGGGGTTTTGCAGTAAGTTAGAAAAGTGATTACAATTTGAACTGATCTTCAAGGAGCGTTGCAAGGGCCAAGTTAAATTGACTCCCCAGGCTTGAAGAGGGTAGACCAAGTCTACTTTTGCAACTGCGCTCGCTAACCCGTGGTCAATGGTTGGCGAGTTTACTTGCCCCAGCATTGATCTCTATTTAGCTGGAGCAATAATGAATACCGTTTCAGATTTCAATTTAAATGATTTTGTCGCCACTCGTTGCGCTATTGCCGATATTTCTTTAGCTGGTTTTGGCCGCAAAGAAATCGCCATTGCCGAAACCGAAATGCCTGGCTTAATTGCAATTCGTAATGAATTTGCTGCAGGCCAACCACTGCGCGGAGCCCGTATTACCGGTTCTTTGCATATGACGATTCAAACCGCCGTATTGATTGAGACCCTAGAGGCGCTTGGTGCCGAAGTGCAGTGGGCCTCATGCAATATATTTTCAACCCAAGACCATGCTGCGGCCGCAATTGCTGCTAATGGCACTCCTGTATTTGCTATTAAGGGTGAGTCGCTCGAGCAGTACTGGGATTACACCCACCGTATTTTTGAGTGGGCCGATGGTGGCTTCACTAATATGATTCTCGATGATGGTGGCGATGCCACATTACTTTTACATCTAGGCGCTAAAGCCGAAAAAGATCAGGCCGCATTAAACCACCCGACTAGCGAAGAAGAGACTATTTTATTTGCTGCCATTAGGCAAAAACTAGCGAGTGATCCAAGCTGGTATTCGACCCGCTTAGCCAAGGTTGAGGGCGTGACCGAAGAAACAACAACAGGTGTGCACCGTTTGTATCAAATGTTTGCTAAGGGCGATTTACGCTTTCCGGCTATTAATGTAAACGACTCTGTTACTAAAAGTAAATTTGATAATTTATATGGTTGCCGTGAATCCTTAGTAGATGCCATTAAACGCGCTACTGATGTCATGATTGCTGGCAAGGTGGCAGTGGTATGTGGCTATGGCGATGTGGGTAAAGGGTCAGCCCAAGCCTTGCGCGCTTTATCAGCACAAGTTTGGGTTAC
Organism: uncultured beta proteobacterium; assembly: GCA_903944725.1. Lineage (GTDB taxonomy): Bacteria > Pseudomonadota > Gammaproteobacteria > Burkholderiales > Burkholderiaceae > Polynucleobacter > Polynucleobacter hahnii. The sequence continues at coordinate 4,245 of CAJASX010000037.1, read as the reverse complement.
TGAAATTGATCCTATTTGTGCATTACAGGCCGCCATGGAGGGTTATCGAGTCGTCACCATGGATTACGCAGCCGACAAGGCAGATATTTTTGTTTCAGCAACAGGTAATTACCATGTGATTACCGAAGAACATATGAAACAAATGAAAGACCAAGCGATTGTTTGTAATATTGGGCACTTCGATAATGAAATCGATATTGCTGGTATTGAAAAATATCAATGGGAAGAAATTAAGCCGCAGGTTGATCATGTGATTTTCCCGGCCGTTAATGGTAAGCCAGAAAAACGTTTAATTATTTTGGCTAAAGGACGTTTAGTCAATTTAGGTTGCGGCACTGGTCATCCCTCCTATGTGATGAGCTCATCGTTTGCGAACCAAGTCATTGCTCAAATTGAGTTGTTTGGCGCAGTCGGTACCAAGAAATATCCGATTGGTGTTTATACCCTGCCAAAGCATCTTGATGAAAAGGTGGCACGTTTACAGCTTAAAAAATTGAACGCGCAATTAACTGAGCTTTCTGCTCAGCAGGCAACTTATATTGGCGTGACTAAAGAAGGTCCTTATAAGCCTGAAAACTACCGTTATTAAGTTAGCAACTCTTTGCAATTTGAAAAACAGGCCAAGATCATGGAACTGAGTGTCGAGTTTTTTCCGCCAAAAACAAACGAGGGCGAGGAAAAATTACGTCTTGTACGCGAGCGTTTAACAGCCGAGCTTAACCCCGCTTTTTATTCTGTGACTTTTGGCGCTGGTGGTTCGACACAAGCTGGTACTTTAAAAGTGGTGAGCGAAATTCATAACGCAGGGCAAGCCGTTGCACCCCATTTATCTTGTGTGGGCAGCTCAAAAGAAAATGTCAAAGCGATGTTGGCGCAATACCGGGCATTAGGTATTCGCCGCATTGTGGCTTTACGTGGCGACTTACCTTCGGGAATGGGGCAGTATGGTGAATTTCATCATGCCAATGAATTAGTAGAATTTATTCGTGCTGAAACTGGTGATTGGTTTCATATTGACGTAGCGGCTTACCCCGAAATGCATCCCCAGGCACGTTCACCAGCAACTGATGTGGCTTTCTTTGCGCAAAAAATGAAAGCAGGAGCAAATTCAGCAGTAACCCAATATTTTTTTAATAGCGATGCCTATTTTCGTTTTGTTGATGAGGCACTTGCACTGGGAGTAACGCAGCCCATTATTGCTGGCATCATGCCAATTACCAATAGTAGTCAGTTAATTCGGTTTTCAGATGCCTGTGGCGCAGAAATGCCCCGCTGGGTTCGACTGCGACTCTTATCATATGGTGATGATGTTGCATCAATTCGGGCCTTTGGTGAAGAGGTTATTACCGATCTGTGTGATCAACTGCTGGTGGCGGGAGCACCCGGTTTACATTTTTATGCTTTGAATCAGGCAAATGCTATTTTGGCGATTGCCAAAAATTTAGATCTGACCGAAAAACAGTAGTGGTTTTTGCCCGAGTCGTGGTGTTCGGGTCGTGGTGCCCCAAGTATTTACTGGTGTACTCCCGACTCTGTAAGTAAGACCGTTAAGGCTTGATCATGCGGCTGACGGGCCCATTGAGTGGGTTCTAACTCTTGCCAGTCAAAGCCAACTCCAATATTTATGGTATTTGGTTTATTGTTTTGTAGGGCAAGTAGGGTGCGGTCAAAAAATCCACCACCATAACCTAAACGCCAATAACGTTCAATACCATTTTCTGTTGATTTTGACCATCCCACGACTGGAAGCAAAATACAATCAGGATCTAATTTAGGCCGGTTTAAGTTAAGTGGATCGGGCTCGAGAATGCCGAAATTATTTTTAATTAATGCGTCCCCACTTTGCCATTCGTAAAAATCAAGTTGTTTATTTGCTAGCCCTAAAGGTAAAGCAAGCTTTCTTGACTTTGTCTGTTGAGCCCAATGTATTAGGGCAGGACGAAAATCAACCTCATTGCGAATGGGGCTATAAAGAGCAATCGATTCAATTACCGCTCCTGGACCCAGAAGAAATTGATTTAGCGCTGAAATCAGCCTATCCTTAATATCAATATATTGCTTAGAGCGCGTAAAGGTAATGCGCTGAGCGAGTAAATCTTTTCTCAGTTGTTGAAAGGGATCGATGGGCATAGTAAACAGTATTATGTTGAAAGAATAGAAAGTTAATTTACCATGCAGCAATACCGTCAGCTAAAACAAGTGAAAAATTTAAGCAAAAAACTGGCATGGGGTATTACGGCAGGATGTTTTCTGGTAACGCTATTTGGGTTTACAGCGGCACATGCTGTTACTAAAAAACCTAAGTTACCCCAATCGTATGAGAGCAAAATAAATTCTGGCGAGCTTAGCCCCGCAGACAAGGAATTTATCGATTTGCGTGAAGCAGCCAAGCGCAATGATGTCTTTCGCGCTCAGCAATTGGCAAGCAGCTTAGTAAATTATGAGTTTGACGACTATGTGACTTACTTTAGGATTAAGCCGCAGCTCTTTGATGGTAGCGGAAATGCACGCAGCGATACCTCAGCAGATAGTTTAGTTAGCACATTTCTTAATCAGTATCAAGGAACTGCCTTAGCTGATCGGATGCGTAATGATTGGTTGTTGGTTTTAGGGCGCAGAAAAGACTGGATTAATTTTGATGCCGAGTATGCCAAGTTTGTTCTCGATGATGATACTGCGGTGAAATGTTACGCCCTTCAATCTCGCTTAGCTAAGGGTGAAAGTGCCGATAAGATCGGCACTGAAGCAAAAGCAGTTTTAATCGATCCCCGTTATTTTGGGCAGGGCTGCCAAGAATTAGTACCCCTTTTGGTACAAGCAAACGGCCTAAGTATTAGTGAAGCAAAGGCAATTGGCCGAGCAGCTGCAGAAATTGGCTATGACACGATGTCTAGGCGGATAGCTGGTGAAGATCCAATTGCTGAGATTGTTAAGAATGCCAGTAAGGATCCCAGCAAAGCTTACAACGATTTTTCACAAAATAATGCCCGTCTTAGCAAAGAAAATCAAGCTGTAGCTTGGGGAATCATTGGCCAATTTCTCGCTAAAAAATTAGACCTTAGAGCAGATGATGCTTACCGAGCGCAGCAAAATTTAGGCTTTAATGAATTACTTTCAACCGAATCACAAGAGTGGAAGGTTCGCGCTGCGTTGCGCTCACAAGATTGGAGTTTAGTTAAAGATGCGATTGAGGGCATGAATCCGGCAGTACGTCAGCGTGATCCAGCTTGGACCTATTGGTATGGTCGTGCGCTAAAGGCGACTGCAGTACATGACGCTAAAATTGATCAACGTGCGCGCGAGCAATTTGAGACCATTGCGGATCAATTTAATTTTTATGGACAGCTAGCTCGCGAAGAGCTAGGCAAGAGCGCACATAGCGCTACTCTCAATACAAAAATTACTGAGCAGGATGTAAAGGCGCTAGCAGATCGACGTGGATTTAGTCGTGGGGCTCGCCTTTATGCAATGAATTTACGTTTTGAAGGAAATCGCGAGTGGAATTGGGAGTTGCGCGGCATGACCGATAAGCAATTGCTAGCCGCAGCAGACTATGCAAAAAGGATCCAACTTTATGATCGGGTTGTGAGTTCGGCAGATCGAACCAAGATAGATCATGACTTAAGTTTGCGTTATCCGATGCCTTTTCGCGAAGAACTTACCCCAATCGCTCGTGAAATTAATTTAAATTTAGCTTGGGCATATGGTTTGATTCGCCAAGAGTCACGTTTTATTATTAATGCTGCTTCATCGGTTGGCGCTTCAGGTTTAATGCAAGTAATGCCAGCTACTGCCAAGTATGTGGCAAAAAAAATTGGCATGAATTCATTTACAACTGAACAATTAAAAGATACCAAAACGAATATGATTTTAGGTAGTAATTATTTAAATATGGTTTTACAAGATTTAGATGGTTCTTGGGTATTGGCTTCGGCAGCTTATAACGCCGGACCTTCCAGACCAAAACAATGGCGGGAAAAGCTCGAGCGGCCAGTAGAAGGGGCAATTTTTATTGAAACCATTCCCTTTAACGAAACCCGCACCTATGTTAAAAATGTTCTAGCAAATTCAACTTATTACACAACTGTAATCTCGGGACAGACCCCCTCTCTTAAACAACGCCTAGGGGTGATAGCACCGAAGGCAGCCAAGCAAAGCGAGTTACCATGAAATACCAAATTTTATTAATTGGCGGCAATGGATTTGTCGGGCGGGTGCTGGCACGCAAATTGCAAACCGCGGGTT
>CAJASX010000036.1 GCA_903944725.1 uncultured beta proteobacterium | reverse complement strand
CGCCAAGAGCCACAAGCAGTTGTAATGTTAGGCGAGGTTTATTGAGGTGTGTCATTGACATTGATAGCTCCTAAAGATATTAGTTACTTATTTGAATTGTCCGTCTTTGAATTATTATGGATATTGATATAAATCAAAAAAAATTCAATATAAAATTAGGTAATTAACTCTCAAGAGTCTCAATCTCGCCCACTGATTAGAACTAATTTGATATCAAAAGCACTAAGTTTGCAAAGAGCTTATCGACTTTAAAGCCTATGACCTATATAGTATTTTTACTGGCTGAATTTCCCAGTTTTATTTTGAAAGATACGTTTGGATTAACTCCTAATTGACTGCATTCAACAAGCAAAATATGCACATGTCTTTCACCCTTTAAATCTTTCTAGCAATAGAGCCCTAATTTAATGATCTAGATCAATAAATTAACTACTCAATTTATCGTTGATCAACTTTTCTTAAATCATAGGAATAGCATTAAAGGAGGATTTAGTTGAAATTAGATGATAAGGATGCATAGATAGCCTGAAATCTAAATTTCCAAGGAGGGTATTTGGTTAGTTTTAGCCACCAAGGTTGTCGACGAATTATTAAGAGTGCTTAATGGGTATCAAAAAGCATGCGTTTATTGCACTATTTTTTATGTCACTCGAACTTTCTGGATGCTCACATTTATATAAAACGCAAATTCATGATGTGGTTTATTTATCAGATACTGATTTTGATCAAAGCGGAAATGGGGTAGGGGATTTGCATGTAAATGGTGTAGGCGGTAAGTCTTACGTAGTAAATCAACAGCATTTCAAAAATCTTCTTGCAGTAAGAAAGAAGATAGCTCCTGTGCCGGGGGAGAATATGCAGATTGCCATCGCAGATTCTGATTTGCATACCATGTTATTGCTATCACATGATCAGAAAAGCTACATTGTAATGAGTTTTAATTTCCTTAATATCTTTGGTGATGATGAAGAGTCTTTGGCTGCCGCAATGAGTCATCAATATGCGCATGTAGTGGCTGGCGACAACGCAGATGTTCAAGATAGTCGCGAAATAGAGTATTTTGTAACTAAAGAAATTGTTAGTACCGGGGTATCCATTTTTGCTACTGCGGCTGGTGGTTATGGCGCTGGTGCTGCAATTGATGAGGTAAAACGTGTTCAAGATAAAGGGATTGAAGGCCGGCTAAATCCATTGGGTATAAAGTGGCTTATAGATGCAGGTTATTCACCATGCGGGTTTTTAAAAATGCAGTACGTGATGGAAAAGAACTCAACCGTCTCTAGTGCGTTAACCTATTTATATACCCATCCAGGGATCGATGATCGAATTAAGCTATCCAAGCAGTATCTAAAAGAAAACAATCTTGACTGCCATGAGCTGATTGCCATTCCACCTTCGGGAATTGTAGTTAAGTCTGGCCATTTGCAGCAATAATGCTATCAAGTGCCCTGCTAGTGCACTTGTCCGACGTCGGACAGCCCAATGCTTGTCTAGTATCTAGCCGTTATATATTGTTTCTACCAGCATCATCCACTTTAGTGGTAAAAAGAACTTGCGAATTAATACCTAATTCATAAATGTGATTTTGGAGAAATTATGTGTACAAGCTTCTTATTAAAAGCGAGCGATAAGGGATGTGTTTACGGGCGTACGATGGAATTTGGTATCCCCCTCAATTCCATGTTGATGGTTACCCCCAGGAACTACTCTTTTCAGGGTATCGGCATTGATGGCAAGCCCGGCTCAGGTATAAATTGGACTAGTAAATACGCTGCCGTAGGAATGAACGGCCTAGGTGTTCCAATATTTGCAGATGGAATCAATGAAAAAGGTCTGATGGGTGGGATGCTCAACGCCCCTTTTACAGCTGAATATCAAGATGTTTCTCCTGCCGACTCTGCAAATAGTATTTCATCGATTCAGGTCTTGCAGTATGCGCTGACCAATTTTGCGACAGTAGATGAAGCAAGGGCTGGTTTTGAAAAGATCTTTGTTAATCGTTCAACTGTTCCCCAATACAATAATTCCACTTTCCCCTTACACTATACCTTGCATGATGCGAATGGTAAAAGTATTGTGATTGAGTATCTTAAGGGTAAGTTAGTCATCAGCGATAATCCAATTGGCGTGATGACAAATGATCCTGCATTTAGTGAGCAGCTCAATAATATTGGGCAGTATGCAAACTTAACCAATGTTGAAAAGCCATCCCCGGTGATAGATGGTGTGACCTACCGTTCCCCTAGCTCGGGCAATGGTTTACATGGACTACCAGGCGACTATTTAAGTCCTAGCCGTTTTATTCGCGCACTCTTTCTTTCAAAATCCGTCCCTATCAGTTACAGCACTATTGAGCAGGTTAATGTTGCGTGGCACATCCTCGGAAGTTTTGATATTCCGCCAGGTGCGATTACCTTACCCGACTCAAATCCTTATGGTGGAGGTGCTGGCGGTGTAGAAATTACAGAATGGAGCATTGTGGCAGACAATAAAAATATGATCTACAACGTCAAAATGTTTGAAACAACGAATATTTATACTTTTGATCTGAAGAAAATCGATGTTAATACAAAAGCGATTCAATACTACAAGTTAGATAAACCCCAAATGCCAATTTATGTAAATTAAGTTTTGATTTGTACTTGGGATTAATCGCTACCAATAGCCTAGACTGTTAATTTGCATCAAATATTGACCCAGCATCTGCTCAATACAGGCTGACAGTTAAAGGCAATCTCTTCTTTTAGGCGGATCATCATTTGCTGCAAAGGGCGGGTCAGTTTTGGATGCAAATTAACGCCCTATTGATAAAAAATATTTTTGATCCCACTTACCTAAAGAAGTCGCTTCTAATGATTAATTTGATGTAGATCAAATGAAAGGCTTCTGATATGTAAATCAGCTTAAAAAGCCATAATATTGACATATTTATGTCTGAGTATTGGATCTCTACATTGTTGGGGGCTTAATGTTAAGTACAAAAAAAGGCATTGTTTTCGGGGTTGCAAATGACAAAAGCATCGCTTATGCAATTGCGCATAAATTAGCGGAGCAGGGAGCAAAAGTGTTTGCTTCATGTTTAAACCAAAAGGCCTATGAAGCAGTTTTACCTTTTCTTAATTCCCCAAATATTACCCTAGGTCTATGTAATGTTGAGCGTTCTGAAGAAATACAACAATTCATTAATCATGCGGTAGAGCAGTTAGGAAAGCTTGATTTTATTGTGCATTCAATTGCATGGGCACCATTGGAAGATTTGCATGGTAAGGTAATTGATAGCTCAAGTATTGGATTCTCGCGGGCCATGGCAGTTTCTTGCCATTCCTTTGCTGAGATTGCTCACTTGGCCGTTCCCTACATGCCCAATGGTGGGAGTATGGTCACCATGAGTTATTTGGGTGCAGAAGAGGTTGTGCCCCATTATGGATTAATGGGGCCAGTAAAAGCAGCTTTGCAGTCAATGGTGAAATATATGGCAGTAGAACTGGGCCCCTATGGAATAAGAGTGCACGCTGTTTCACCTGGTCCGATTTTAACTCGGGCAGCTTTTGGCATAGAAGGGTTTGATGAACTCATACGTCATTCGATTGAAAAGTCACCATTGGGACGTCTTGTCACAACTAAAGAGGTAGCAAATTTAACTGCGTTTTTATGTAACGACTTATCTAATGGCATGACAGGTCAAACCATCTTTATTGACGCTGGATATCATGCTGTCGCATAAAAATATCGGGATAAGTGATGATAGAAAATATAACTTATGATGAAATACAAATTGGCCAATCTGCCCGACTAGTGCGGACATTGACCGCCGATGACATTAAAGCCTTTGCAGCTGTATCGGGCGATACTAATCCAGCGCATATGGATATCGATTTTGCAAAAGCCTCATTATTTCATGAGGTTATTGGTCATGGAATGTGGAGTGGATCTTTAATTTCTACTGTTCTAGGCACCCAATTTCCGGGCCCTGGAACTATTTATTACAGTCAAACCCTTCAATTTAAGCGACCTGTAAAAGTTGGCGATACACTAACTATTTTAATTACAGCAATTAAGAAGAACGACGAGAAGAAAAAAGTTACCCTAGATTGTTTGGTAACTAATCAACACTTGGAAAAAGTGGTAACAGGTGAGGCGGTAGTCTTAGCACCCACTGAAAAAGTAAAAATAGAAATTCAGACGGCACCTCATATTCATTTATTCGATTCGAAAGTAGGCCTCAACAATTTATTAGCTCTTGTTGAGCATCTGAGTCCGATCAAATGTGCAGTTGTTCATCCATGCGATAAAGATTCATTATTTGGGGCAATAGAGGCAGCAAATTATGGGCTAATTATCCCAATTTTAGTCGGTCCGGAAAATAAAATTCGAGATGTCGCTAAGCAGATGGGGGTCGACTTAGGTGAAATTCAAATTATTCCGACCTTTCATAGCCATCACGCCGCCGAGATAGCAGCTGAAATGGCAGCAGCAGGTCAGGTTGAGGCCTTGATGAAGGGAAGTTTGCATACCAATGAATTAATGCATGCAGTCATAGCTAAACCGAGCCTAAGAACCAAGTATCGTTTATCACATATATTTCGTTTTGAGGCCCCGCTATATCCTAAGCCACTGCTCATTACAGATGCTGCAATTAACATTAATCCTATTCTAACGGAAAAGCGCGACATCGTGCAAAATGCCATTAACTTATTCCGTATTCTCGATGAGCGTAAACCTAAAGTTGCCATCTTATCCGCAGTTGAAAACATTGACCCCAATATTCCTTCTACGATTGAGGCTG
>CAJASX010000035.1 GCA_903944725.1 uncultured beta proteobacterium | reverse complement strand
TAGCTGAAAACCAAACACAATCACCATCATCATGTTCGGACCTGGTGCTAGTTGACCAATGCTATATACCTCAACAAATTTCATATGATCAATTTGGAACTGTTGATTTAAGATAATTTGCATTTCAGGCAATACGGCGGTCCCTCCCCCTACCGCTAATAGCGATAGCAAGCCAAAAGTCATCATTAATTGAAATAAGGTGCTAATCATTTATTTCGGCCGATAAATAAATAGAGCAATGGGCGCCATAATCAGTAAAACCATAATTAGTGGCAATTTAAAAATACTCATTAAAACAAAAGTAGTGATAATGATTATGCAAGAAATAACATGCTGCAAATGAGTTTGACCAATCTTGTAGGTAATTGCCGCTAATAAACCCGTTGCTCCTGCGGCAATGCCAGCCAAGAGTAAATCAGCAATAGGATGGTCAGGCTTAGCCAAATAGGCAATGCCTACAATTAAAACGAAGGCGGCACCAGGCAAGATTAAGCCTATGCCGGCAGCAAAAGCCCCAAGCACACCCCGCAGTCGATCACCCGTTAACACTGCCATATTGACTGAATTCAAACCTGGCATCGTTTGGCTAATGGCTAAAGTAGCCATAAAATCATCGAGATCTAGCCATTTCTTTTTTTCAACTAATAAAATTTGTTCATAGGCAATAATGCCACCGCCAAAACTAACGGCGCCAATAATCATAAATTGCCAAAAAAGCTCAAATAAGCTAGGTCTAGGCAAGTCGGCAGGCGCTCTATGCTCTTGAGCTCCCTGCACTAAATCAGCCATTGCTTAGACTGTTATTACTTACAATGCCAATGCTTATACTGCCATTAATCACTCTGGCTTACCGTAGACTAATGCTGTTTTAGTTGAACCAATTTCAATCCAGTTTGCAAACTCAATCTGTAGTGCATTAAAAAACTTATCAGCACGTTTATGCGCTTTTGCTTCTTTCCGATTCTTGTCATTGACGTGATAAGAAAAGGCAAGCTCACCTACAATTGGCTCACCCACACTGCGCATCCAAATAGCAATCTCACAATGGGCTTGCACACCAGCACCAAATACCAAATTACCTAAAGGCAGACATGCTTCTAAAATTTTATTTTTAAAGCCGCCAACCACTTCAAGCGGAGTATTTTTGGGTAAACCTAGTTTATTGAGGGTCGGAAACATCGTAATTGCACTCGATAAACTATGGGAAAAAATTTCATCCACAGGTACCGCATCTAAAATTGCATTATTTGAATAAATTTGACGCTGACTGCCAATTGCATCGCCCTTTAAAATTTCTTCCTTAAAACGGGCCCGTGATTTTGCCTTTACTGAGGGTAAAGTATTAAAGGCTAATGAAGAACCTACATCACGCGCACGGCATTTAAAGGTGACTTCACACCAATCATCAATCCATACATCCTCGCGCGATTCACGCACTCGTAAAATTAAATTGTGGTTCCGTAAATCCTCATTTGGCGTATCGAAAAAATAAACTGTGCGTAAACCTGTAGTAACGTTATCAAGATGAGAAAAGTGCACGCCCTGTTTTTTACAAAAAATCATCAGCTTTGTACTTAGCTCATCAATTCGACTGCGCCGATCAAGGCCAAGTGGCTTAACTAAAATCTTAAATTCACGGTTAGTTACCGACTTATGGACTTTTCCAGCTCGCTTCTTTTTTTCCTCTTTGATTAACTGAGGAGCCACTGGCTGAACTATAAATTTTGTCGATAAAGGGGTAGTAGCTCGGGTTACTTTTTTAGCTATCGGTTTCTTAGCGACTACTTTTTTTGGGGTCGCATTTTTACTAGCAGGTTTTTTAGCTATGGGTTTCTTGAGCATTGTTTTATTTGGAGTTTTTTTAATCATCATGAGATCCTTGGTTATTCAAATCACTAAACTTAATTAAATGGAATATTGAGAATATTAGTCTCCCCCGAGGGATCGGGTGATTGCAAGCGAATCGGCTGATCAGAGCCTGGTCCAGATAGGGGTCGACCTAAGACGGTGATAGCAAGTGGGTCAGTTGCCTCTCGGCGATTCATTTGGCCGCGGTTTGGTCCATATGCATTGGCTGGCTCAGCTACTGGCGCCACCAGCGGCTGATCATTGATTCGATTCAATTGTTGGGGACTTAGGGCAGGCATTACTTGGGTTTGGGCTAGCCCGAGGTTGTAAAGGCCAAAGCAAAGCACAGAACCAGTGAAAGCTATTAATATTTGCAATTTTTGCCCCTGTTTCCCATCACTCATTATTAGCCTTTAATTTGATCTGAAAATATAACTAATTACCACGTTTTTTGTTACATGGGAAAACCCTACTAACTATATGCAATAAGCTTAAATCAGTCAACCAGGACTTAAACAGCTTAATATAGCGTTTTCAACTTTGGCTGCAAGCCCTTTTGCCCCATTCTGCCCACTCATTTTTTACTGACCCCTTCAATTTCATGCTAGAACTCTTTTTTGATCCAAACGCTTGGATCGCCTTTCTTACTCTTTCAGCCCTTGAAATAGTTCTTGGTATTGATAATATTATTTTTATCAGTGTCTTAGCTAATCGCCTCCCCGCTGAAATGCAGGGTCGTGTACGTCAATTTGGGCTATTATTTGCCCTGCTTACTCGCGTTTTATTGCTGCTGAGCTTATCTTGGGTTATGGGGCTTATCGAACCCCTCTTTAACATTGCAGGTAAGGCCATTAGTGGCCGAGATTTTATTTTATTGGCTGGCGGTTTTTTCCTACTCTGGAAATCCTCAAAAGAAATTTATTTAGAGGTTGAAGATAAAGAAGCAGCCGAGGGAAATACGCCTACTAAAGATCAAATGCCTATTAGTGATGCCCAAAAACAAAAATTATTTTGGGGTGCAGTAATACAAATTGGCATTCTCGATATTGTATTTTCACTCGATAGTGTAATTACTGCGGTTGGCTTAGTCGATGAAGTAGCAATCATGATTGCAGCAGTTTTAGTATCAATTGCTGTAATGCTCATTGCCGCAAAACCCATCGGCGATTTTGTCCATCGACACCCCTCCATCAAGGTATTGGCTCTATCATTTCTTACGGTGGTAGGAGTTGTGCTTATTTCAGAAGGTATGGGGGTTCATATACCTAAAGGCTATGTCTATGTAGCAATTGGGTTCTCTTTAGCGGTTGAGTTTTTAAATATTCGTGCCCGTAACAAAAAAATACGTTAATTACACCTCAATTAAAAAACAAAACGCGCTAATAAATGCTTGAGTTGGGCCGCTACTTGCGCCAATTCAACCGACGACTTCTGCACATCAGCTGAACCAATCGTGGTATTCCTAGAAGCCTCTGCTACCGATTTAATGGTTTCAGCAATAACCGATACACCTGAAGCAGAATTAGAAACATTTCGAACAATTTCGTTAGTAACGGTTGCCTGTTCTTCAACGGCGCTAGCAATCGTATTTAAAATATCATCAATTTGTGTAATGATGTCAGAAATATCTTTAATTGAGGCTTGAGTATCCTTGGTGTCACCCTGAATAGCATCGATATAAGTAGAAATTTCGTCAGTTGCTTTAGTAGTTTGCTTTGCCAACTCCTTTACTTCATTGGCTACCACGGCAAAGCCTTTGCCCCACTCACCCGCTCTAGCCGCCTCAATAGTCGCATTTAAGGCCAATAAATTCGTTTGCTCTGCAATGCCCGAAATAACCTTAAGTACCTGACCAATCTCAACGCTACTTTCACTTAATTTAATCATTTTCCCGCTAGTGCTCTTGGCAGTATCTACCGCCTGATGCGCTACTTTTGAAGCCTCAGCAGTATTAATCGAAATTTCACGAATACTCGAACTAAATTCTTCCATTGCAGTAGCTACCGTTTGGGTATTCGCACTAACTATTTCAGATGATTTAGAAACCTCCGAGGCTTGCGCGGCTGTTTCCTCAGCTGCTGCACTCATTTGTGTGCTTACTGCTGCCAATTCTTCAGCCGAGCTACTGACTACTAAAGTATTTTCATTAATATCTTTAAGAGCAGATTTTAAGTTTGTTTGCAGGGTTTGAGTAGATAAAGCAATGCGACCAATCACGCCAGAGTGATCTAAATTACCAATGATGTTATTAAATTTCGACTCAGCCATATTACTAATAGAATTTTTTAAATCATTTAAAGGGCTAATAATCGATTTACGTAAAATATAGCCAACTAAAATACTAATTAGAATAGTTAACACGATAATTGAAATAGTAATGTAAATAACATTACTTTTAATGATTTGCGCCTCCTCATACTTGGCCTTAGCGCTAACTAATTTTAGATTAATAAATTCATCAAGCGCATCTAAGGCCTTTTGCTCAAGGGCCATAAATTCAGGACCAAAAACAATCTTAGCGCTCGCCATAGGCGATTGCTCATAAACCATCAGAATGCCATCCACTTGCTTTAAATATAAATCCATATAAAGATTTACTTCATCAAACTTTTTCTGCACTACAGATTGAGAAATAATCTTACCAGCATCGCTTAAGGTTTTTTTAATTAATTCTTTTTGCGTGGCAATCTTATTTTTAGCTTGATTTTGAAATTTAATCAGCTCTTCTTTAGCGAGAACACTTGGTGCTAATAAATATTGGCCAATGTCCTGGCCAATAACTAGCACTTCAGACTTCACTTCTTTCGCAGAACTTACGCCCAAGGTACTTTGCAGATAAAGCCACTCAGTATCATTGCCCAAAGTACCATAGTTATGAATTGAGATTCCACCTAAAATTCCAGTCATTACAATAATTAGCGCAAAGCTTATTGAGAGCTTAGCTTTTAAGGTAAGTTTTTCAAATGTAGTGTATATCGACATAGCTGATTTTAATGGTCTAAGCTGTTTCTAAGGATAATTAAGGATAACTAAGGAATCTAAGGGATAGCTGAGTAAAAATCGGGTTTAAAAGGGGTAACAGACTCATTCAGATTCTTAAATTAACTAAAGAATAGCTTACTTTTCTCAATCTACCCTATTCTCTAAAACTTGAGTCCATTCGGTCTAGCATAAGTAATAGGGCTGACCATTCCATTAGCCATAAGGACGGCGGACCCTAAGCTGGTAATTTTGATAAGTAGCCTCGATAATATCCTCGGGTACAGTACTAAAAGCAGTAT
>CAJASX010000034.1 GCA_903944725.1 uncultured beta proteobacterium | reverse complement strand
TGGCTGAGGGCCTACTTTTTAGTTTTATACGTCCTGCAGATTTAATTTTCTTTGGTCACCACCTAACGTTATCAGATGAGGGAATCTATACCTTAGGATTTTTTCTAATCTGGGGCTTTTGTGCTTTATCAAGCGCCCTTAGTCTTTATATTTTGCCAAGTAGAGGAGTAGATAGTGGCAGTGATTTTGATTCAGGCTTAATTTAGCAATTAGTTTTGATGGTATTTAAATGAAGGGGATTAGGTTGGCCGGCTAATTCGTAGAGACCATCCATATCGATTAATTTCACATGTCTTTGTTGTAATTGAATGAGGCCAGAATCGGCAAAACGCGAAAACATGCGACTCACAGTTTCAAATTTAATGCCAAGATAACTGCCGATTTCTTCTCGACTCATACGTAAAGTAAATTCATTATTGAGATAACCGCGAGCCTCTAAACGGGCAGAGAAATTAATGAGAAACCCAGCCAAGCGTTCTTCAGCCCTCAGGCTGCCAAGTGACAAAAGGTGGCGCTGATCTTGAGTTAATTCTCGGCTCATAATGCGGTGAAATTGTTGTTGTAAGTTTGGAATTTGTAGGGCAAGCTTTTCAAGGTCATGAAAATCGATAACACAAGCTTCACTTTCTTCTAGAGCAATGGCATTTAATTGGTACTGGCTTTCGCCAATACCATCGAGCCCAAGCATTTCTCCAGGTAAGTGAAAGCCAATAATTTGTAGTCGACCATCTGGCAAGGTAAGCTCAGTTTTTAGGGAGCCAAAGCGCAGGCTATAAACTGCGCTTAAAGGGTCACCATGACGATAAAGAGATTCACCCTTTTTGAGATGTAAACGCTTATCTACCAAGGAATCAACCCGGCTAATGTCGTCATGAGAAAGCCCTACCGGCAAACAAAACTGCCCAAGTACGCAGGTAGAGCATTTATTTTTAAGCTCTTTCATTGCTCCCATTCTATTCCGATCGAATTTTGACCCAATTATTTCTGCCCCCATGTTAACCATTAGCCTACTTTTAGCCGTTTTTTTAGGGTCTTTGTTGAGCGGCTGGCATTGCGCTTTGATGTGTGGCGGCATTGCTGCAGGCATAGAAACAAACGCCGAGAAACCACTTTTACAGGTATCCCAAGCCCATTTTTGGCGGCAACAGCTAATTATGCATCTAGGGCGTATATGCACTTATTTGCTTTTAGGGGCTTTGGCGGGAGGGGTTGGCGCCGCAGTCTGGCAACAAGACGTGATTGCTTTGCAACGACCTTTATTTGTGGTGGCTTCAGCGATTTTGATTTTTCTTGGGCTAAAACTGATATTTCGAGGCACTGCTAGACCGAGAGTGGCAGGGCTTTGGTTTGGGGGGCATTTAGCCCGCATTTGGGCGCAATACTTAGGTCGTCAGGCAAGCACGCCTGCCCGCTGGTTTAGTGGCATGCTATGGGGTTTAGTGCCCTGTGGCTTGGTATACAGTATTTTGCCTTTGGCTTTTTTATCGGGTACCCCTCTAGCGGGAGCAGCATTCATGTTGGCTTTTGGTTTGGGCACCTTACCCAATTTATTACTGATCTCACGGTTTTCCGCCACCTTAGTCCAATTTAGTCATTACCCTTGGGTACGAGTCTTTGCCGCCAGTTTGTTAATCATGAGCGGCATGTTTGGTTTATATCGCGCTTGGTCGCTACCTGAAGCGCTATTAAAAGGCGGCTTTTGTTTTACTTAATGCGAAGTGAATACCCTGCGTTAGATCAGGATAAAAATATTCTGCTGGCATCAGGTTAAATAAGCCCATGCGTAGAGCAATATCTTGAGGTTGGTGATTCAGCCCACAGAGAATGAAGTGCACTCCCGCATTTTGGCATTGGCGATAAAGCTCGAGTATGGCATCCATGCCCGAGGTATCGATATAAATAATATTTTTTAGATCAAGAATTAATATATTTTTTGGCAGTTGCGTTTCAAGTCGTTCAATTAATTTAACTGCACCAAAAAAAAGCGCTCCATAAATACGGTAAGCATCGATCTCGCCTTTCAATGGCTTGAGTACAGAGTGCTCATCTAAATTAACCGCTTCGGAGCGTGAGAGATTGGAAATACGGTAAACAAAAGTCAAGAGTGCGCAGAGTAAGCCTACTTCAATAGCGACCGTTAAATCAAGCACCACCGTGAGGACAAATACACTGAGCAGAGTGATGCGGTAAGGTAGGCGAAATTGCTTAAGGTAGATTAATTTACGCCATTCACCCATATTCCATGCTACATACATCAAGATAGCTGCCAAACAGGCGAGAGGAATATTTTGGGCTAAAGGTGCGGCAAATAAAATAATGAGTAATAAGGTCAGGGCATGGATGAGGCCAGCTAACGGCGTAGTACCACCACTTTGTACATTGGTAATGGTACGGGCAATCGTCCCCGTTGCCGGCATACCGCCAAAAAATGGCACTACACAGTTGGCAATCCCCTGGGCCATTAGCTCTTGATTTGAATTGTGACGCTGATGAGTTAAGCCATCAGCAATTCGAGCGCATAAAAGCGATTCAATTGCTCCTAAAAGGGCTAAAGTAATGGCTGGAGTAATCATAAATTGGGCGCTATCCCAACTAACTGAGAGGAAATCAAATTGCGGTAGGTTCGCCGGTATTCCACCAAAGCGACTGCCAATAGTCTCAGTGGGCAAATTAAAAAGACTAACCACCCAAGTTGCAATCACCAAGACCACAACAGTTCCTGGCAAGTATTTAAACCAACCTAAATGATGATGGTAGAAGCGCCAAGCAATCAGAAGTCCCAGACTTGCAAGTGAGAGGCTGAGGGTGATGGGATTAAAGGTATTTAACGCACTAAAAATAGCGCCAATCATGCCGACAAACTGCGCTGGCATTTTCTCAATGCTGAGGCCGAAAAAATTATTAATTTGTGACAGGATAATTAAAAAGGCGATTCCATTAGTAAAGCCGACGATGACAGCGATGGGGATAAAGCGCACCAAGGTACCCAAGCGGAAAAATCCCATTGCAAACAAGAGGACGCCAGACATGAAGGTGGCAATGAGGAGATTAGCAATGCCATAGCGATCTACGATGCCATAGACGATGACAATGAAAGCGCCAGCTGGACCACCAATCTGCACTCGACTACCGCCAAGCAGCGAGATCAAACCACCACCAATAATGGCAGTATAAATACCAACCTCTGGTTTTAGGCCACTAGCAATTGCAAACGCCATTGCTAGAGGGAGAGCAACGACCCCCACGGTAATGCCAGCAAAAATATCTTGGGTAAAACGCTCAAAGTTATAGCCTGCAAAGGACTGTAATAATTGCGGGTGAAAGTTCATGCGCTAAATTAAGTCAATTTATTGACAATCCAATAAGCCAATGTAGAGGTAATGGCAGTTACGGTACAACCCCAAGCAATATCAATAAAAGCCAACTGGGTAGGAAAGTCACGCACCACTGCTAAATTGGTTAAATCGTAGGTCATATAGCAAAAGAAGCCAAATAACGCTCCCATTCCCAAGGCGTAAAGCCATGATTCTTTAGAAAGGGCTGGCCCGACTACGAAAATGCAGACCCCTAGGGCATAAAAGACGTAAAAGGCGAGACCCGCACCTAGCTTGGGGTCAGGCGACATCAGAGAGCCCATTTGCGACTGGTAAAGGTTTTTAGCGATGCCTAGCAACCAAGCGAGATCGAGGATCAAGAGGGTAATAAAAACCGCAAAATACGTGATTAAATACTTGAGCAATTCAATTCACCTTTTTAGCTATTTATTGATCGATAAGAGCATTATCATAGCAATAGGTTTATTACTCAAAGAGGAGTGTGTATGTTTAAGCAATTATTGGTGCCGATTGACGGCTCTGAGCTGACTAAAAAGGCCTTAAAAAAGGTTGCGGCTTTAGCTAAAACTGATGATGCCCAGGTCGTCTTGGCGTATGTATCAGACCCAACTCCGCCGATGGTTTATGGCGATAGTACCTTGGGGTATGGTTTTACACAGAAAGAGCATAAAAAAGCTTGCGATTCTTATGCTAAAGCACTCTTTAAAAAAGCCCAACCTTTATTAGGCATGGGACTCAAAGTCAGCACACTGCATTTATACCACCCAAATTTAGCGGAAGGTATTTTAGAGGCGGCCAAAAAATCAAAGGCTGATGTAGTTGTGATGGCTTCACACAAGCGTACCGGCATTAAGGGTATGTTGTTAGGCAGCGATGCTCAAGAGGTGATGGTGCATGCTACCTTGCCAGTTTTGATTTTAG
This sequence comes from uncultured beta proteobacterium, assembly GCA_903944725.1. Taxonomy (GTDB): domain Bacteria; phylum Pseudomonadota; class Gammaproteobacteria; order Burkholderiales; family Burkholderiaceae; genus Polynucleobacter; species Polynucleobacter hahnii. The sequence goes on along the minus strand of CAJASX010000034.1, from coordinate 9,163 downwards.
GCTAGTTGTAGCTGTGTTTTATTTTTTAGCGGCGGCATTTTTTGCCGCCGTAATATTTTCTGCCATACCCTTGGCAAAGTCACTCTCTGCTGGCGCTAATGTAAATGCTTGTTGCCAGTATTTTTCGGCCTTAGCAAAATCACCTAGTTCAAAATAAGCGGTACCAGCTAAGGCAAGCACTTTCAAGTTTTTTGGATCAAGGACTAACGCTTTTTGAATTAATTGCATGGGCTCGCCCTTGGTGCTGCGATTTTGAAAGGCGAGTAAATCAGCGTAATCAATTAAGAGTTGGACATCATTGGGGGCTAGCGCTACCGCCTTTTTATAGGCCTGTACCGCTTCTGGCAGACGCTGTAAGGCAAGGTAAGAGCGGGCTAGCATTTGCCAACCCTGAGCATTATTGGGTTCGGCCTTTAATTTTTCTGCAAGACGTTCAACCATTCCCTCAATATCTTGTTGGCTGGGAATATTTTGGGTGGTACGCTGCGGGGCATTAATTGCAAAAGGGCTGCCTACTAGTAAATAAAGGCTAAAAGCCAAAATAGGCAAGGTAATGCTAATAATTAAAATTGGCAGGTAGGGTTTTGTTTTGGTGCTTGTGGGGCTAGGCAGATCTGCCGCAATAGCTTGCTCTTCTTGGAGTACGCGCTTGGTAATATCACCTTGGGCTAGAGCAAGTTGATCTTGATCAAGCCGACCATTTGCAAAATCAAGGGTAAGTTGTTGTAACTGTTCACGTAGGATAGCTAGATTATCGGCTTGGTCACCAACATTGAAGCTAGCCTGTTTTCTAAAGGGTAAGACCAGCATTAACGTAGCAAGCGCTACCATTGCCAAGGCAATAGCAAAAAATAACCAAGTCATAATTGGTCCTTAGGGCGCGCTATATTATTTGGCGAGCTATTATTTAATAATGCTTGGGCGCGTGCAAGGTCTGTAGGAGAAAACTGCTGCGCACCAATTAATTTTTTGCGTGCTTGAATTTGCCACCACAGTAAAAAAAATGCGAGCAATAAAATGATAAAAGGGCCTAGCCATAAAAACCAAGTACTGGCTTTTAATGGCGGCTTATACAATACAAAATCACCATAGCGTTGCACCATGTAGTCAAGGATTTCGGCTTGGCTACGCCCTTGGGTTAACTGGATGCGAATTTGATTTTTTAGATCAATTGCTAAATCGGCATTTGAATCAGCAATCGTTTGATTTTGGCAAACTAAGCAACGTAATTCATTTGAAATCGTATTCACTTGCGCTTCTAAGGCTGGATTGTCACTTAGGGGCGAGGCATTTAAGGGTGAGGCATTAACAGTTTGTGCGAAACAATTAATTTGCCAAGCATAAATCAGCAGTGCAATTAAAATAATCTTACGCATTTAATTTCCGAATCAGCGGCAAAATTTTCTCTTCGAGAATTTGGGGGGTAAGGGGGCCAATCTGCTTATACCGAATCACCCCATTACGATCAATCACAAAGGTTTCAGGCACCCCATACACCCCATAATCGATAGCTACTTGCCCCTTGCTATCTGAAATAGAAAGTACATACGGATTACCACGTTCTTTTAGCCATATTTCGGCATCGGCTACTTTATCTTTGTAATCAAGACCAATCATCGGCACTAATTTTTGCTCGTTTAATGCCATTAATAAGTCATGTTCTTCACGGCAAGCAACACACCAGGAGGCCCAGACATTGAGTAACCAGACCTGTCCACGCATTTGGATTGGCGTAAAACTACTGGTTTGATTACCTAATACACCTAAAGTGAAATTAGGCGCAGGCTTATCAATGAGCGGTGAGGGCACTTCGCGTGGCTTCAGTTGTAAGCCCAAACCTAAAAATCCTAAAAGTAGGACAAAAATTGCCAGCGGTATGAGGAAGCGTTTCATCTTTTGCTGCTTATTTTCGTTTACGATAACGTCGGTCGGTAATGGCTAGAAGACCCCCTAATGCCATGACAAAACATCCGCCCCAGATCCAATCAACAAAGGGTTTAATGTGAATACGGACACTCCAATCGGTAGCATTGAGTTGTTCACCAAGAGAAATATAGAGATCACGGCTTAAGCCAACACTTATAGCTGCTTCTGTCATTGGCATTTGACTGGAGTCATAGAGGCGTTTTTCTGGTTCCATAATGGTGATGACCTGACCCCCTTGTTTAACCGCAAACTGACCTTGCATTGCTTGGTAGTTAGGTCCTTGTACTGAATTCAGGGCGCGGAGTTCGAAATCGTAGCCACCAAGCTGAGCAGTGCTACCAACCGTCATGCGTAAATCTTGTTCACTTTCAAAGCCTCGTACCCCAGTAACACCAATAATGAAAATAGCCACGCCTAGATGAGCCAACACCATGCCATAAAAACTGGCTGGTTGAAGCAATAAGTTTTGCCACCAACGCCGTTCAGCGTTACTGCGAGCCCGCTCAATGAGTTGCGTGGCGCTAGTAGCAATAATCCAAGCCGCTAAAAATAATCCGAAACCGATAAGTGGCGTCCAACCACGCAAAATGAAAGGCGCAATGACTGCAGTGAGTGCACTGACTGCCGCCGCCCATTTCAGTTTTTGGGCAATATCAATCGGGGCTGATTGGCGCCAACGTGTCATGGGCCCAATGCCGATGAGAAAAAGCGCAGGCGTCATCAAGGGCAAGAACACGGCTTCAAAATACGGCACCCCCACAGAAATTTTGCCTAAGTTCAGTGCATCCAGAATCATTGGGTATAAAGTGCCGAGCAATACTGCGCCTGCCGCTACTAAAAATAAAACATTATTTGCCAGCAGCATACTTTCACGTGAAACCGTGGCAAATGCACCTCCCATATTTGCTTTGGGAGCGCGCCAAGCGAAGAGGAGTAAAGAGCCACCAATGACTACTGCTAAAAAACCGAGGATGAAAATTCCGCGTTTAGGGTCGGTGGCAAATGCATGCACTGATGTGAGGACCCCTGAGCGAACTAAAAAAGTACCCAATAACGATAAAGAGAAGGCAATGATGGCTAAGAGCGCAGTCCACATTTTGAAGCCACCTCTTTTTTCAGTCACCGCTAATGAGTGAATGAGGGCCGTACCAACTAACCATGGCATGAAAGAAGCGTTTTCTACTGGGTCCCAAAACCACCAGCCACCCCATCCTAATTCGTAATAGGCCCAAGCACTACCTAAGGCAATACCAATTGTCAAGAAACACCATGCTGATGTAACCCAAGGGCGTGACCAGCGTGCCCATGCGGCATCTAGGCGCCCCGATAAAAGTGCGGCAATAGCAAAGGCAAAGGCTACTGAGGATCCCACATACCCCATATATAAAAAAGGTGGATGCGCAATCATGCCTGGATCTTGCAATAGTGGGTTGAGGTCCTTGCCTTCTATAGCTGCTGGCAATAGACGCATGAAGGGGTTAGAAGTTAGCAAAGTAAATAGCAATACCCCAACACTGAGTAAACCCAAAATAGCCAAAATGCGTGCCACCATTTTTTGTGGCAGATGCTTTGAAAAAACTGCAACTGCTAAAGTCCAGCCAGCCAGCATTAAAGCCCACAATAAAATTGAGCCCTCATGCCCACCCCATACCGCACCTATACGATAAATTGTCGGTAGTAGAGAATTTGAATTTTGGGCAACATACAAAACAGAAAAATCATTTTGAATGAAGGCAATCATCAGGCAAATGAAAGCCAATGCCACCCAAATAAATAAAGCGATGGCAGCGGGTCTAGCGACCAAAGTAAAAAGGGGGCGATTGGTTTGCGCGCCGATCAGCGGCAAAATACCCAACACCACAGCGGTTAATAAAGCCAAAATAAGGGCTAGTTGACCTAATTCAGGAATCATTAACGGGTAGCTCCAGCAGGGGCACTCAGGGTTGGTGCAGCTTGAGTTTGATGGCTTTGGGCTTTTTTCAAAGCCTCTTCTGCTTCAGGGGGCATATAGTTTTCATCGTGCTTCGCAAGGACTTGATCGGCGACAAATACGCCCTGAGTATTCAGGCGCCCTTGTGCTACTACTCCCTTACCTTCCTTAAAAAGGTCGGGCAACATTCCTTCATAAGATACTGGTGTTTCATTAACTAAGTCGGTGACAATAAAATTAACCTTAAGGCCGGCAGGGTCACGTTGCAGGCTACCTGCCTTTACCAAGCCACCAATGCGAAAAGCTTTGTCGATAGGCGCTTCTTTAGCGACAATTTGGCTTGGGCTAAAAAAGAAGACCAAATTACTTTGGAAGGTTTGAAAAACCAGAAATGCAGCTATCGCTAGGCAAATGAGGCCTATCACAATTGCCAACAAGCGTTTAGTGCGGGGTTTCATAGACCCTTATTTTGCCTAATTTTTTGCAGCTTGCTTTTCGGCTGCGAATCAGGCTAATCCACTCCCCGATAAAGAGTAAGCAGGTAACCCCAAATGACCACCAGACAAAGGCGCCATAGCCACCCATGGCAAGAAAATCGCTAAGGTTAGACCAATACATTATTGAGCTTCTTTCTTTACCCAAGCGGCGTGTTCTTCTCGTTCTAACACTAGCGTGCGACAGCGGTATAGGCTAGTGGCAATAGCATAAAGCCAAAATGATCCAGCCATGAGTAACATACCAAGCAGCATTTGACTGGCCATCGAGGGTGCTTTAGTCATGCTAATGGTGGCGCCCTGATGCAAGGTATTCCACCACTTCACCGAAAAATAAATAATTGGCACATTAATTACACCAACTAGAGCTAAAACTGCTGCACTTCGATCGGCTCGACGGGGATCATCAATTGCGGCGTGCAAAGATAAAAAACCAATATATAAAAATAATAAGATCAACTCAGAAGTTAAGCGAGCATCCCAGACCCACCAAGCGCCCCAAGTTGGTTTTCCCCAAAGCGCCCCTGTAAATAAGGCGATAAAAGTCATTAGGGCACCTGTTGGCGCAAGTGCTAGAGCCAGCAGGCTCGCTAGGCGAGCATTAAAAATCAAACCGATCGCTGCCCAGAAAGCTACTAAAAGATAAAGCAACATCGACATCCATGCTGCAGGTACATGCACAAAAATAATTCGATAAGCATCACCCTGTTGGGCATCGGTGGGGGCAATGAGCAGGCCCACAGATAGCCCCGTAATGCCTAGCAGTAAAGCACCCATTGCAAACCACGGAATCAACTTACCAGCCAATTCATAAAAGGTTTGGGGTGCGGCGTATTTGAACCAGTTGATATTACTTAGGGGCAAAAGAAAGCGCTTTCTAAAGGATTGAAATAGATTGAATGGTGATAGGGGATTTTAGAACGATTATTCGATCCGCTTATTCAACCGCAATGCGTAAGCTAATTGCGGTAGCTAAGGGAGCAAAAAATAGGCTGAGCATAAAAAGGGCGCCCAATAAATAAAAATGACCTGCAACAGATTGCCCAGCTTGATGGGCATCAACTGCGCCAGCGCCAAAGATTAATACGGGTATTAAGAGCGGCAGAATTAAGAGTGAGAGTAGTACTCCGCCACCACGAGTACCTAGCGTCAATGCTGCACCTATCCCACCAATTAAGCTAAATAAAGGAGTGCCTAGGATTAGCGAAAGAAAAAGGATCAACACGCTTTCACCAGTAAGATTAAATTGCAAAGCTAACACCACCGCTGCAAAACTCAGCAATAAACCCGAACTAAGCCAATGTGCAATCATTTTTGCTAGTACAGCTAAAGGTAGTGGAATAGTACTTAAGAGTAAAAGGTCGAGAGTTCCATCTTGAAAATCATCGGCAAATAAGCGATTTAAAGAAAGCATGGCGGCTAGCAAGGCCGCAATCCACAACATGCCGGGCGCAATTAACTGGAGTAATTTGGGTTCGGGTCCAACCCCCAATGGGAATAAGCTTACTACAACAGCAAAGAAAAAAAGTGTAGCAAGGCTATCATTTTTACGGCGCAAAACTAAGCGTAAGTCACGCTGAATTAAGGCGCCCATAGCGGCAAAGAAATTCAAGGCGCTGGTCATAATTCAACCCGAACTAGGGCGTCATTGGAGTTTAAGAGAATTTCCTGATGACTACTTAAGGCAACAATTCCGCCAAGCGCGAGGTGTTGCTGAAGACATTTTTGTAATGCGTAATTTGCATCAGCATCAAGTGCATTAAACGGCTCATCTAATAACCAAAATTGTTTACTGGGTTTTAAATGTAATTGCGCTAATGCAATTCGTTGTTTTTGACCTTGTGAGAGAGTTCGCACCATTTTGTGTGCAAGGCTTGCTAAGCCAGCAGTAGCTAGAGCGACCTCTACTTCATACATAGACGGCGCTTCTTGGCGGCATAGTGCAGCGCTATATATATTTTCAGCGGCGGTAAGATCACCTTTTAATGCTGGTACATGACCAAGATATATTAGTTGTGCATTAAATTGTTCAGCATCAGCGCGAATTGACTGCCCTGACCATTTCACTTGACCGCTACTTGGGCTTAGCAGACCACATAAAATACGTAGCAGACTAGATTTTCCAGAGCCATTTTTTCCCACGATATGCAGTAGCTGGCCGGGCGCTATCGACCGCGATAAATCTGCAAAAAGCGCTGCGCCACCTCGCGTACAAGCAAGATTCTCAAGTAGGAGAGATTGCTCAAAAAAACTGGGTGAATGGTTTGTGGGCATGATGAAGATAATCAGCTACTAAAAAGTAATATTAGCTTGGTAAATTGACCACTATCGCTATTAATCATTGACCATAAATCGAGCTGTAAATTGGGATTGTAGGGATTGAGATAAACCCCATCTTTGCGTAGTTCAAAGTGTAAATGTGGTCCCGTTGAGCGACCTGTACTACCAACATAACCAATCTCAAAACCACGACGAACCTCATTTCCCACGTCTAATTGTGCATTGAAATTACTTAAATGAGCATAGTAAGTACGATAGCCTCCAGGGTGCTCTAGGATGAGTAGATTGCCGAAGGCCCCGTTATAGCCGCGTGCCACCACCTTACCTGTGGCGACACTAAAGACTGGGGTACCAATCGGGGCAGAATAATCAATACCCATATGGGCCCGATAGCGTGTGCTAGCAGGGGGTGCTGGCACTGTATCGGTTTTGTTGGTGACGGCAGTCGTTTTTTTACGGCTTGTTGGTACCATACCGACCCCACGCGAGATCCGCCGATAACTAAGTGGCGTAGTCCACAGGGCGCGTTCAAGTGATTCACCATTGGGTGTATAAAAGCCACCAGGTAGATCAGTGCGATCTAACCAAAAAGCGCTAGCCAAAACCTCTTTTGTTTTTGGTGCAATGATTTCAATTGCCCAGATTTGTGCCCACTGTTCACGGTCTCCGTAATCAACGATGACTCGGACAACATTATTGGTTTGCTCTGCCGCGCTACCTTCTTCAGCATATATTTGCTTAACGACAGCATTTAATTCCCAGACTAATTCGATAGGCAATTTATTTTCTACTTGATTTGGATCATAGAGCACGGCACTCAAGGGAATTTCAATTTCGCTTAAGCGCCCGAGCTCATTAATTAAACGCTCCTGTTGCAATAAAAAACCATCAAACGCTGCAGGGGTAAAAGTCCAAATTTCAGACTGTGCATCTCGCACATTACCGGTTAAAAGACTCAAGGATTCAAAGCGATTGCGTTTGCCAAGGGCTAAGGCATATGGAATGCAATTGCCCCGTACTCGTGAAAAAAAAGCATTTGCTTGGGTTTCAAAAAAAGCGATAAATTGTTTATTATCAATACCTATTTGTTCTGGTAATTGACTATCTAAAAGATTTCGGCGGGCGCAACCTCGTTGTACGCGGTAATCTAAATTTCCTGCCCCGCTAATTAAAACATCATCTTCAGCGTTTGAATCAACCAAGGCGCTTGTCGGTCGACGGATTTGAAGGCCAGGCTTAGAACGATCTTGTATACCCCCATTTTGTGAGTTAGCGATTCCTTTGTTGCTAACTTTGCTATTCGAGTTGTTAGCGGTGCTAATTGTTTTTCTTGCCTTTACGACAACCGTAGACGTCGCCTTTTGTTGACCTGGGGTAGCCTTTTGTTGGCTAGGGTTATTTCCTGCGGCAGAGCTTGGGGGGGCGTTGGCTGTTTGACTTTGCGCCTGCACAGCACAAAAAAATCCTAATAAAACCAGCTGTAAGGCCTTGAGACCAAAAACGCGTAGGGAATGAAGATATGCAATCACAAGCAGATTATCTAATATTGTTAGACCTGAGCGACTTCTTTATGCTGTGCCGCACCATTTTTTATAGCTATAGTAAGCATAATTACCTACATAGTTCTACCTAGTATGATCATTGCAAAGGGAAATTGAAATGCGCAGTTACTTCGGACTAATCATCCTCTTTACCGCTTATAGTTATACCTCGCCAGTTTTTGCTAAAACTTGTGCAGAAAGTGCCGCTGATAAAAAATTAACCGGTGCGGCTAAGTCAAGTTTTTTAAAGAAATGTGAGAAAGACATGAAGGTAGCTTGCGAGGCGAGCGCCAACGAAAAGAAGTTAACTGGCACAGTGCGCAATAGTCACATAATAAAGTGTGTCAAGGATGCGTCAAATTCATAAGGCAAATAGTTGATTTAATAATGGCTACAATTGATTTTTTTTAAGAGAACGCGATGCCCATCATTGAATCGGTCCAAGTTGCTGCTGTTACTGTTCCTTTAGATCAGGTTACTTCATTTTCAACCCGCACAGTTTCAGCGCGTCATTATTGTTTAGTAAAGGTGCGCAGTAAAGATGGTTTAGAGGGTATTGGCTTTTGTTATGTTGGTAGTGCAGCGGGTGATATCGCTAAGCTTGCCGTAGAACAGTTGTTAGCTCCTAAACTACTAGGTCAAGAAAGTCATCGTAGTGAAGGTTTGTGGTTAGAAATGTATAACGAATCTGTTTTACAAGGGCGAACAGGTTCGGTAATGCGCGGTATTTCTATTTTAGATAATGCCCTTTGGGATTTGAATGCGCGTTCAGCTGGCCTGCCTTTGCATTTGTATTTGGGTGCGGTGGTCAATGATCGGGTGCCAGCCTATGCGAGCGGAGGTTACTATTTACCCGGCAAGACTCCCACCAAATTAGGTAAAGAAATGGAGTCGTACCTTAAGCTAGGCTTTAAGGCAGTCAAAATGAAAGTGGGTCGCCTCTCGCCACGCGAGGAAGAGGCGCGAGTGAAAGCGGCCCGAGAGGCGATTGG
>CAJASX010000033.1 GCA_903944725.1 uncultured beta proteobacterium | reverse complement strand
TAAGGGCGCTTGATAAAGCACAAAAGCCCCAGATTAGAAAAAATCCTAAGGTATAGATTCCCTCATCTGATAACGTTAGGTGGTGACCAAAGAAAATTAAATCTGCAGGACGTATAAAACTAAAAAGTAGGCCCTCAGCCAAACCTGCAACCAAAAAAGCTGGCCAAAAAATGCAGATCAGTAAGCGCAATTTCATTTTGCAACCTGCTCGACCTTTAAACCATGCTTAACTACTCCATCTCTAATTGGCGCATCGGGATGCAGACTAAACGCTAGCCAAATGGTGATTGAACATCCCACTACGGCAATAGCTGGTAGGCTAATTAAAAACCATGGCCAACTTTGCTTCCACCACGGGGTTATAGTTTGCTTGTTAAACATCTTATTGCCTTTCTATATTATAAAAAATAGATCAACGGGGAATAATAAAAATCGATTTTTCATCACGTTGGCGTAGCACGGGCTTTACTCCGAGTTCTTCTTCATAAGCCTCAATCTCAAAATGAATGGGGTAATGTCCTGCTTCAATTTTGCCTAATTTTGAACTTACTTTAATTGGCATTAGTAAATTACTTGCTGGTGCCACTTTAATTTCTTCTATTTCTTTATTTTGAGAGTTCAAAATTTTTAAATCTGCTAAGCCTTCAACCTTCAACTTTATTGCCATCGGCTGCTCTGAAGAATTCATAATCTGCATCCGATAAATGTTTTCAATGCGCTCGCCATCGACTTCGCGGGCTAAAGCACCCCGATCACGCATCACATCAACCCGCAAAGGATTACGGGTAAATAAAGAAAATAAAAATGCTGCAGATAAAGCAGTTATAAAAAGGGCATAGAAAATAACGCGCGGGCGTAAAATATGCCGCATAGCACTTTGATTAGTCTCATGATCAAGCATCGCTCGCTCAGTGGTATAGCGAATTAAGCCCTTCGGGTAATGCATCTTATCCATCACTAAATCGCAGGCATCAATGCAGGCGCCACACCCAATACACATATATTGCAAGCCATCGCGAATATCGATTCCAGTTGGGCACACCTGCACACAAATACTACAGTCAACACAGTCTCCCAAGCCCTCAGCTACTACATCAGTAGTTTTGTGTCGACTACCTTTAGGCTCACCACGTAATTTATCGTAGGTCACTACAAAAGTATCTTTATCTACCATTACACTTTGAAACCGTGCATAGGGGCACATGTACTTGCAGACTTGCTCGCGCATAAAGCCCGCATTTCCCCAAGTTGCAAAGCTATAAAAAAATAACCAAAACGTTTGCCATGGGCCCAAAGAAAGAGTCAGAATAGCGCCGCTAAGCTCATGAATTGGGGTGAAATAGCCAATAAAGGTAAAACCCGTCCAGCCCGCTACTATTAACCATAGGCCATGCTTGAGCGCCTTAATGCGCCACTTATGAAAACTCCATGGCCATTCTTCACCGTCTAACCGTATCCGCGCGAAGCGATCGCCCTCGACTTGGCGCTCAATCCACATAAAAATTTCGGTATAGACCGTTTGTGGACAAGCATAGCCACAAAATAACCGCCCTGCTACAGCGGTAAAGAGAAATAATGCTAACGCCGAAAGAATCAGCAATAGGGTTAAGTAAATAACATCTTGTGGCCATAACACTAAGCCAAAGATATAAAACTTACGTTGAATTAAATCAAACAAAACGGCTTGGCGACCATTCCAATTGATCCACGGCAAACCATAAAAGAGAATTTGAGTAAGAAATATAAAATAAATTCGCCAGCGCGCAAAAGTTCCAGATACAGATCTGGCATAAATCTTTTGCCTTATTTCATAGAGAGATTCTTCTACAACCTCAATCGGAATGGCCTGCGTAGGCGACGATTCATTTAACACATTTACTTAGTCGGGTTTGACTTTATATTTGATAAACCCCATACGTAGGCAGTTAATAAATGAATTTTCTCAGACGTTAAATTATTTTCCTGCGCTGGCATCATAGCATTGCGACCCTTAGAGATGGTTTCCTCAATTCCTGCTTGCGAGCTTCCATACAACCAAGTCTTATCAGTTAAGTTGGGCGCTCCTAATAACTGATTACCTTTGCCATCGGCACCATGGCAGGCAACGCAATTCTCAGTAAAGACTTGGGCGCCTAAATTTGTTTTCGCTGAATCTACAGGAAGACCAGAAAGGCTACGCACATAATTAGCCAAGTTCTGAATTTTTGCAGCGCCCAAATGGGCATATGGTGGCATTACCCCTGCGCGACCTTGTTTAATACTCGTTTTAATTGCTTCTGCACTACCACCATAAAGCCAATCACCATCGGTCAAGCTTGGAAAACCCTTAGCACCGCCTGCATCAGAACCATGGCATTGGGAACAGTAATTTAAAAACAAACGCTGCCCAATATCATGCGCTCTCGGATCGGCGGCGACTTGCGCGATATCCATAGCCATGTATTTTGCATAAAGGGGTTGGACGTCATTATTCGCTTCAACGACCGCTTCTTGGTGAGAGTTAACGGTGGTATACCCCAACATGCCAGGCATTGAACCAAGCCCTGGATACAGCACTAAATAAATTAAACCAAAAATACATGACAATAAAAACATCCACATCCACCAACGAGGTAAAGGATTGTTTAACTCGCGCAAATCACCATCCCACACATGTCCAGTATCTGCTACAGAGCCGTCAGTGTTGTACTTAACCTTGACCTTACGCTGAGAAAATAGCAACCAAATACACCAGACAATGCCAATAATTGTCACAGAGGCAATATAGATACTCCAACCAGCACTTAAAAAATCACTCATGTTAGTCCTTGCGATATTCGTCGGGAAGATCAAACGGCAGCTCAGCAGAAGCTTCGTTTGCTTTTTTGCGTTTAGATGAATAAGCCCACCAAACAATTCCTACAAAAAGTAGGATGCCAATAAGATTGGTGATCGCAGAAATATAGGGGAAAATCTGTGCCATGTTTACGCCTTTTCCAATCAATTATTTGCAGTTGTTTTGGTTAACGGAATAGCTCGCCGATTAATTCCCAAACCTTGTAAATAAGCAATTAAGGCATCTTCCTCAGTTTTGCCAGCTAAATCTTTAGGCGCATTGGCTATTTGTTCATCGGTATAAGGAACACCTACTCGGCGCAAAGCAATTAAATGAGATTGAATTGAATCGGCATCGGCAGGGGCATTTTCTAACCACGGATAAGCTGGCATATTTGATTCAGGAACTAATGTGCGCGGATTACGCAAATGAATGCGATGCCAATCATCAGAATAACGACCACCAACTCGAGCCAAATCAGGGCCAGTACGTTTGCTCCCCCACAAAAACGGATGATCGTAAACCGATTCACCTGCTAAGGAATAAGGGCCATACCGCTCAGTCTCAGAACGTAATAGACGAATTTGCTGTGAATGGCAATTTGAACACCCTTCACGCTGAAAAATATCTCGTCCAGCTAAATTTAACGCTGGAAAAGGTTTAATACCTTCACTAGGCGTCGTAGTGGAATGCTGAAAATATAAAGGCACAATCTGCACGAATCCAGCAACTGCTACGGCCAAAATAGTGGCAACTATAAGCCAGCCAACATTGCGTTCAAGTGTGGCGTGAGAAAAAAATGGATGATGTTCTGACATTCTCGCCTCCTTAGTGAGCTAGCAAAACCGTAGTGGGAATAATGGCATCGACACAAGGCTTTTGATAAACCGTCTTAAAAACGTTATAAGCCATTAGCAACATGCCACCCAAATAACAGATGCCGCCAATTAAACGAATGACATAAAAAGGATAGGTAGCTTTTACACTTTCAACAAAGCTATAAGTCAAAGTGCCATCAGGTTCAAAGGCTCTCCACATTAAGCCTTGCATTACTCCCGCAATCCACATTGCGGCGATATAAATCACCACACCTGTCGTGGCAATCCAAAAATGCAAATCGATTAATTTCACGCTATACATGTCTTTTTGCCCCACGAGTCGGGGAATCATGTAATACAAGGAGCCGATACTAATCATGCCCACCCAACCTAAAGCGCCAGAATGTACATGGCCAATCGTCCAATCGGTATAGTGCGATAAAGCATTGACAGTCTTAATCGACATCATCGAACCTTCAAAAGTCGACATACCATAAAAAGACAAAGATACAACCAAAAATTTGAGAATTGGGTCGCTACGTAATTTGTGCCATGCGCCCGATAAAGTCATGATGCCGTTGATCATGCCGCCCCATGATGGCGCTAATAAAATTAATGAAAAGACGGTCCCCAATGATTGAGTCCAATCGGGTAAAGAGGTATTTTGTAAATGATGTGGGCCTGCCCACATATACGTAAAGTTTAAAGCCCAGAAGTGAACAATTGATAAACGATATGAATAAATGGGGCGCTCAGCGGCTTTAGGAATGAAGTAATACATCATGCCTAAAAAGCTGGTAGTCAAAAAGAAACCTACTGCATTGTGCCCATACCACCATTGAATCATTGCATCCTGTGCGCCAGAGTAAGCAGAATATGACTTCCATAAACTCGCGGGCATCTCAATATTGTTGACAATATGTAAGATCGCAATCGTTAAAATAAAGGCGCCAAAGAACCAATTAGAAACATAAATATGTTTTGTTTTACGTTTAATCAGGGTGCCAAAAAATACTACTGCGTAAGCTACCCACACTAACGTAATTAAAATATCAATTGGCCATTCAAGCTCAGCATATTCTTTTGAAGTGGTAATCCCCAAGGGTAAAGTCACTGCTGCTGCCACAATTACCAACTGCCAGCCCCAAAAAGTAAAGGCCGCTAACTTATCGCAAAATAAGCGGGTTTGACAGGTACGTTGAACAATATAGTAAGAGGTTGCAAATAGAGCGCAACCGCCAAAAGCAAAAATCACCGCATTGGTGTGCAAAGGACGTAAACGACCATAACTAAGCCAAGAAATATTGAAGGTGATCTCGGGCCAGATCAATTGGGCGGCAATTAAGACACCCACTAACATCCCCACTATGCCCCACAAAACAGTAACTATGGCAAATTGCTTGACTATTTTGTAATTAAATGATGCCTGACTGTTATCCACGGTTGTGCCCATGGTTTCTCCCTTTTTAACCCACTCTGCATGTAATCTAATAACTCCATTGAATTATCAAATCAAGCAAACGGGGACAGGTTGATCTAGATCAAACCATAAGGGGGTAAAATAGGAAATTACCGCTAGATAGTAAATACACCAGCTAAGCAGGGAAAAAACTAAGAGGGATTTTGTAAATCTTGCTTATCAATTGGCTTTTTAGGCACGTCTTCATCCATCAATAAGGCTTGTGTGGGGCCATCCAGATCATCAAACTGACCACTTTTAATAGACCAGTGAAATAGATATGCCAATAAAGCAATCAGAATCAGTGAAAACGGAATCAGCAAATATAAACTTTCCATAGCCGCAGTCTAGCCTGAATTAGGCTTTACGCAAACGCCAAGCATTTAAAGTCACGAATAATGACGATAGCGACATGCCAATACCGGCGATCCACGGATTGACCCAACCTAACATCGCAATAGGAATGGCTACGATGTTATAGAGTAAAGCCCAAACTAAATTCTGTTTAATAATGGCGCGGGTCTTGATTGCACTACGGAGCAAAAGAACCAATGGCTGAAGTGAGCTTGCGGTCAAAATAGCATCTGCTCCCGCCGTAATGAGTGGCGCCCCTGAGCCCACCGCTACCGAAACATTAGCACACGCTAATAAAGGTGCATCGTTTACCCCGTCACCAATGGCCCAAACCCGTCGCCCCTCATCTTGGAGCTTGGCAACATAAGCATATTTTTGTTCAGGTGAAACGCCGCTAGAAAAAATAGTAATACCAAAATACTCTGCCCACCATGCAACGGTCTGTGCCTCATCACCTGAAACTAAATGGACTGTGATCTTTCTTTGTTGTGCGGCCGCCAATAATTCTGGCACCCCTGGGCGGGGGGTATCTAAAAATAAAAAACTGGCGATTAAACCATGAGCATCGCTGAGATACACTCTGCCATGGTCGCTAGACCGCTGGTCTACGAGGCCAGAGTTAATGACTAGATCATAACCAACATGAAATGCGCTACCTAGTCGATAATCGCCTGCTTGTAAGCCTCGACCTAGTTGCCCTACAGTTGCTAGAGGTAAATCTTCGGCTACGATATTTTTGGCTGCTGCGGCACGTAATAGAGATAGCGCTAAGGGATGAGTCTGACCAATTTCAATTGCGGCCGCTAAACTTAACGCGCGCTGCTCAGTAAAATTAGCGCGAACTACTTCAATTGATTTCAGCTCAGGTTGACCTAAAGTTAAAGTGCCTGTTTTATCAAGCACCAAATCACTCACCTCAACCAAACTTTCCATGACATGACCGCGCACAATAAGAATGCCTATTTTGGTCACTGCACCCTGAGCAGCTGCCATTGCAGTTGGTACTGCCAAAGAAAGTGCGCATGGGCAACTGGCTACTAATACCGCCACTAAGACTGACCATGATTTGCTTGGATCAAAAATGAGCCATAGCCCAGATGCTACAAGTGAGGTAATTAGCAAAAATAGAATGAAATGGCTGGCCCAGCGCTCTGCTATGCTAACTAAATTAGGCTTTGCTAATAAAGCCTGATCTAGCAAAGTCGCAATACCAGCAATGCGTGTAGCTTGGCCCACTGCTTCGATACGCATGATACAAGGATTTAAAATATTATGGCTACCTGCGTAAAGTGAGTCACCGATTTTCTTTCTAATTGCACGAGCCTCTCCGGTTAATAAAGATTCATCAATCTCGGTTTCATTAGCAACTAGAATGCCATCCGCAGGAATAACCTCGCCTGGTGATATCCGAATAAAATCACCGTGCTGGCAATTAACCACTGGTACCGTTTTTATCTCTAAAGAATTGGGGTAGTGCAAATATTTTTCGCAAGTAGCGGGTAATTGTTTCGCTAATGCCTCTGCCCCACTTTGCGCATCTTGTCTAGCCAATAATTCAACATAACGTGCGCCCAAAATAAAGGCTACAAACATGGTGATTGAATCAAAATAACTAGCCCCATTCCCACTTAATAAATTCACCGTACCGGCAAAAAAAGCGAGGCCTAGAGCAATTGCAATCGGCACATCCATGCCTAAAATATGAGTTTGATGGAAAAGGCGCACACTACGCCATGCCGCGATAAAAATTGGGCCCGCCGAATAAACAATTACCGGCACAGTTAAAATCCAGCTGGCCCAACCCAATAAAGCACCATATTCTTTACTTAGATCAGCCGCGCCAGTATAAGTAGGCCAGGCATACATCATGACCTGCATCATGCCTAATAAGGCGACCCCAAGCCGAGTTAGTAATTGGCGTCGTTCCCTTCTAGCTAACTCAGCTACTTGCGATGGTTCAAAAGGCCAAGCTGAGTAACCAATGCGTTCAATTTCAAATAACAAATGCGATAAAGTGCAGTCTTTTAATGCAAACTGGATTTTGGCTTTTTGCGTAACATAATTAATTTGCACATCTTGCACTCCTATGATTCGCTTTAGATGCTGATCACAGAGCCAAACGCAGGCAGCACATCGAATTTTCTCTAAGCGTAAAGTGGTTTCTACAATGCCATCTGCAATAGGTCGTGTAAAGCGTGCTAATAAAGCGGGGTCATCATAGGCTAGCAAATTATCTGGAATAATCTTACCGTCATGAATCTGGTCTGGCTTTACTCCTGAATGAAGTCGGCGAGAATAAAATACATCAAGACCTTCACCATGGATGGTTTGAGCAATCGCCATACAGCCCGCACAACAAAAGACTTGATTCGAGCCACCTAACTTGGCTTCAAAATAATTATCAGTAGAAATAATACTGCCACAGTGATAGCAGTTAAGCAAAGTTGGCATCTGAGCCCTAGCGCTTTCTAATCCAGCCTTGGCGTTTTTCATAGGTGACGAACAACACACCCCAAATGACAATTGCGCCATAGGCCCAAATCCAAGCAGCTTGTGAAGTACGCGAACCCATTAAATCTAAAACAAAACCAAAAATAGCGGGCCCGAGCAAACCGCCGCTAAAGCCCATTAAAGAATATAAGCCCATGGCAGCACCTTTAATATTTTCTGGTGCACTCATTACCAAGCCCGCGGTAAGGGTTGCTGAATCAGCCATAATAAAAATTGCATGGCCAATAGCTAGAGTAACAATCAACCACCAAGCCTGTCCAGATGCGGTTGCTAAAGCAATCCCAGCTACCGCACTTGCTAGCATCACAAAAGAAATCCAATTTTTTCGACCGACCCGTATAGCAATCTCATTACCAATGATCGAGGCAGGTACGCCAAAGAAATTAATAATGCCCGCTAAGGTTGTAATCGCTAAGAAAAAATCGCTGCCAGAAGCGAGCGCACAAAAACCAAAAAAGGCCACTAACCAGCTACGCGATGCAAATAGCTCTAGCGAATGCGTGGTGTAGCCAAAGATATATCCGGCGGCTTCACGATTGTGAAAAACCAAGCGCCAAGTTTTTATGGGAAATAAATCGTGCCAATGCAAGGTTAAGGGGCTTAACTGATCTGTACACTTTACCGCGGGGATAAAAAATAGCACAATAAGCATAGCTGAAAGTGGGCCCAAAGAAATCCAACGATACACTGCCTGCCAGTCTTGGGCCTCTAAAATCCAGCCTGAAAACACATATGACAAGCCCGTACCGATGCCAAAGAAGGCGGTATAAAAAGAAATATGCCGGCTTAATTCACCTTGTTGAATTCGATCCGAAAGAATTTTCAAGCCTGGCATATAAGTGCCAGCAAGACCAGCGCCACTAATTACCATCAAAAGTGCGGCCGACCAAAACCCATCAGCTAAATACCCCATGCCTAAAAGACTGAAAAACCCGAGCAGGCCGCCAACAAAATAAATTTTGCGCGCGTCAATTCGGTCGGTTAATGCGGTGGCAAAGGGCACTGCACACATGTATCCCAAGAAAAAGGCGCTCGCGATTAAACCAGATTGCAAATTACTGAGTTGCCATAATTCCTGTAAAGACAATAAAGTTGTTGCATAACAGGCAAAGCCGAGCAAAGCGCAGGTCTGCGCTAGCAACATAACAGGGGTGTAATTATTGTTCTTGGCCAACTTGCTCTTGAAAACCATGCGCTCTAAAGGTTAGCACTAAAGTATCGCGATAGCCCTCAGGAATAATGGGCTGAATGGGGGTTGACTCATGAATTACCCGCTCGTCATCCAACAACAACAACGACCAAGAGTCGGTTAAGGTAAAGCGTTGCCCAGCAGAACCTTGGGCTTCAAAAATGCGTGTCTCACCGCCTTTAATATCGTGGCGATCGACCAAAAATACGGCTACATAATCGACTCCATCACGGTGGGCACCCTCTGGTGTTGGTCGGCCAATACCATCGACAGTATCAATTCGAAATTGATGAGCCTCTACAAACCAAGTGGACACTTTTTTTGCTTGGCTTAATAGTTGGGCGGTGGCAGATAAGAGTTTTTGCCAAACTGGATCGTGCGACAAACCGCTTACGATTGGCTCAAACCAACGATGAATACCGCCATGTAAAGCGTTATAGTTCAGCGATTGCCAGTGCGCCCGATGCGGCATAAGCTCTAATGCACCCTGGTGAATTCGATAACTATCATGTCTTCTAAAGCGATAGCGACCCCCATCTTTTAAATACGGATCGCGTGGTAAATTATGCCAATATTGATTGAGACGAACTAAGTCGGGTAAGGCAATATGGCTGTAATCGGCTACTGCTTGCGGCGTAGCAACTGCAAAACTTTGGCGCTGTAAAGTCTCGACTAATTGCTCGGCTGGTGAAAAGGGGGGTTGAAGAATCACCCCCCTATTTTAGGTCATCTCGTGTCCTTTAATCGAGTTGAGCTCCTGAGGCTTTAACAATCCGTGCCCACTTGGCTATTTCATCTTTCAAAAAGCCAGCCAATTTATTGGTGGCAACAGGTGTTAAGTCAAGTCCTTGTAGCGTTAAGCGTTCACGCACATCAGGGCGGCCCATGACTTTAGTCATTGCTGCTTGAATCGTTTTGGCAATTTCTGGATTTACGCCGGTTGGGGCAAAGAGGCCAACCCACACTTCGCCAACACAATCGGGATAGGTTTCAGCAATCGTCGGCACATCTGGAGCAGCTGGCGAACGTTTGGCCGAGCTAATCGCAATTGATTGCAATTTTCCTGTCTTCATATAGCTTAAGGCTGAAGGTAGGCTAGCAAAAGCCAAGGGGACCTGCCCGCCTAAGACATCATTAATTGCTGGGGCCACTCCTTTGTAAGGAATGTGTTGTAGCTCAATGCCAGCACTCGTTGCCAACATCGCTCCTAATAAATGACTAATGGTGCCATTGCCCGCTGATGCATAAGCTAATTCACCCGGTTTCTTTTTGGCTGCCGCCACCACCTCAGCCAAAGTTTTGAGCGGTGAACCCGGTGGCGAAACTAGTACATAAGGGGTCGCGCCAATGTAATATAAAAAAGTAAAATCGCCAACCGGATCAAACCCGGGATTTTTATAGAGCGCCGGATTAATCGCTTGCGCACTATTGATTGTGAGGAGCAAGGTATAACCATCTTTAGCGCTTTTGGTAACGGCTTGGGTACCAATATTACCGCCAGCACCCGGCCGATTTTCGACCACCACCGAACCATTCAAAGCCTCGCCGAGAGCAGGCGCAATTAAGCGGGCAACAATATCATTCGTTCCAGCTGCTGCCTGAGGTACCACCAATATTACTGGCTTGCTTGGATAGGTCTGGGCTTGTACAGTCTCAGTCAGTAAACTTAAAATCAAACTGAAGACCAAGCTTAGCGCCAAACTCAAACCTAAATTAAACTGCCTACTAAAAAATTCTCTGCTTGATTGTGTTTGATACATAAGCCCCCCTATTCAGTTAAGATCCTACTATAAATAGGTAAGTTAATCCCAATTTCTAAAAGACGACTCCCCATGACGAATTCCCCCACTTCCGCACACCAACGTGTTGCTCTTGTAACGGGCGCTGGCACTGGTATTGGCAGAGCGGCTGCCAAGGCCTTACTCAATGGCGGCTTTCAGATTGTGCTTACCGGCAGAAATATCGATAAATTAAAAACTGCCATCACCACGATTGGTGGCACCGACGTAAACTGCTTAGCGGTAGCCTGCGATGTAGGTAAACCTGATGAGGTTAAAAAATTATTTACTGCTTTAGCGGCCAAATTTGGACGCATCGATCTCTTATTTAATAATGCTGGCTTAGGCACCCCCGCAATGCCCATGGAAGATATTAGCTACGAACAGTGGATGTCGGTAGTTAATACCAATTTAAGTGGCGCCTTTTTATGCTCGCAAGAGGCGATTCGCATGATGAAAGCGCAATCACCTCAAGGCGGACGGATCATTAACAATGGCTCCATCTCTGCACATGCACCGCGCCCTTTTTCGGCACCCTATACGGCCACTAAACACGCAATGACTGGCCTAACAAAAGCGATTTCTCTGGATGGCCGAAATCATCGCATTGTCTGCGGACAAATTGATATTGGTAATGCTGCTACCGAAATGACTGAGCGCATGGCTAACGGTATTATTCAAGCTGATGGCTCGAGCAAAATTGAACCGCGCATGGATGTTGATCACGTCGGCCAAGCCGTTTTACAGATGGCGCAATTACCGCTTGAAAGTAATATCCTCTTTATGACCATCATGGCAAACAATATGCCCTTCGTTGGTCGCGGCTAAATCCTAAACTACAGCCGATTTACTTTCTACTTTACGAATTGGCATTTTTCTGCCAATCATTACCACTGCTACTACTGCGGTGGCAAACAGAATATTTACCAAGGTAATGGGCTCAGGTAAAAATAGGCTTGCCGCTAAAAAAGTCATGAAGGGTTGCAAGAGTTGCACTTGACCAACCCGTGCTATACCTCCTAAAGCAAGGCCGTTGTACCAAAAGAAATTAGCGATAAAAGCGGAGACCAGTCCGAGAAAAAGTAAGGCCACCCAAGTACCAATAGAAATGGTCGGTGCGATCTGTAAAAAATTCGGCGCTTGAAAAGCAAAATAGAGCGTCATAGGAAGGTTAATCGTTAGCCCAAAGACAAGTACCCAAGAAATCACCACTGGACCGCCCATTTTTTGCGATAATTTCGCTGCCTCAGCATAACCATATGAAGCAGAAACCGCCGCAACAATTAAAGCCCAATCAGCAAATTCTAAACCGCCATGACTTTGCCAGAGTGAATACAGAATGACGATGAGGCTGCCAATAGCGGCAGTAATCCAAAACCCTATCGAAGGTCGCTCGCCGAATCGCAAGGCGCCAAATAAGGCGGTTAATAAGGGAGTTATCCCCAACACTACACCACCACGCGCAGAGGGCAAGTAAGTCATTGCCACACTAATGCCCAAAGGAAAACCGAAGACAATAAAAACGGTAGTGATCAGTAAAGCCAAAGTATCTTTGCGATTGGGCCAAGCAGGTCGTAAATATAGTAAATAAGCCAAGGCGCCTAAGCCCCCCAAAGTGGCTCGATAAAAAGCGGCTGGGAAGGTGCCAAAGTCGGCGACGACTAAACGTGTCGCGGGCAAGGTAATGCTGAAAAAAATAATCCCCACTAGCCCAAGCCAAAGGCCCTTCGTTTCAGCTTTCATTAAACCTAGCAGCTTCTTTGTAAGTTAACGTAATGCTGAATACGTGGTTGGCACCAAGATCATATTTTCAATGCGCTCGACTAATGGACCATTGACTTCAGTTCCCGCTTTGGCTGATTTCCATTCGGGATCATTCTGAAAAGCATTCCATTTGTTTTCACGATCTGCAAGGCTATCCCATTCCAAAAGATAATAAAGTGAATTGCTATTCACCCCCACCAATACTGTCCAAAAACCAATCTGCCGAATACCATGCTTTTTCCACATCCCCAAGGTGATGCTTTCAAAGCGCTTATTAAGCTCTGGCAACTTGCCAGGAACCGAATGGTAAATACGTAATTCATGCAACATAGCCAATCCTTTACTAAACATATACTCTAGTGACGATAATAACGAAATTGCCAATGTAATTCCGGAACTGGAGTAAATTGTTCTAATTAATACCAATCTAGCCCTGATTTAGTATCAAATTTAAGGAAGTTATGCCAATCATTACCAATATTGAAGATTTACGTGTACTCCACCAAAAGCGCACCCCTAAAATGTTCTACGACTATGCTGATTCAGGCTCGTGGACTGAAACTACTTATCGCGCTAACGAAGCCGATTTCCAGAAAATTAAATTTCGACAGCGGGTTGCTGTCAATATGGAAAATCGCACCACCCAAACTACCATGATTGGTGAAACTGTGGCAATGCCAGTGGCTTTAGCGCCAACTGGTTTAACTGGCATGCAATACGCCGATGGTGAAATCTTAGCGGCACGCGCTGCTGAAAAATTTGGTGTGCCATTTTGCTTATCAACGATGAGTATTTGCTCGATCGAAGAAGTAGCGAAGCACACTACTAAACCATTTTGGTTTCAGCTATATGTAATGAAGGACCGCGACTTTATCGAGCGTTTAATTGAGCGTGCTAGGGCCGCATCCTGCTCAGCTTTAGTACTTACCTTAGACCTGCAAATTTTGGGGCAACGCCATAAGGATTTAAAAAATGGTTTAAGCGCTCCACCTAAACTAACTATTGCAAATGTCATCAATATGATGACTAAGCCAAGGTGGTGTCTAGGCATGGCTAAAACACCACGTCGTAATTTTGGCAACATTGTGGGTCATGCTTCTGGAGTTGGCAATATGGCCTCCTTATCCTCATGGACCGCCGAGCAATTTGATCCCGGTTTAAGTTGGGATGATGTCGAATGGATTAAAAAACGCTGGGGTGGCAAACTGATAATCAAAGGCATCTTAGATATCGAAGATGCGCGCTTAGCCGCCAACTCAGGCGCCGATGCGTTAATTGTGTCAAATCATGGTGGACGGCAACTCGATCATGCTGTTTCAAGTATTCACGCCCTGCCCGCAATTGTTGATGCAGTTGGCAAAGATATTGAAGTGTGGGTTGATGGTGGCATTCGCTCAGGGCAAGATGTCCTTAAGGCATGGGCCTTAGGGGCTCGCGGCACAATGATTGGTAGAGCCTTTTTATATGGCCTAGGCGCCATGGGTGAAGCCGGTGTTACTAAGTGCCTGGAAATTATTCATCGCGAACTTGATCTATCTATGGCCTTTACAGGTCATCGAGATATTCACAAGGTCACAAAAGCTATTTTGTATCCTGGCACCTATTAGATCGCGAAGCACAAAAGCAGCCGCGCAGAGATCTGCAATACTACTCAGGCATCTTCACTGACGACTCAAATAAAATATGGTCGATTGGCAAATCATCCCAATAGCGCTTCATCATTTGTATGTAGGCGCCCTCAATCTGCTGTGTAAATAAGGAAGTATTAAATAATGGTGCGGTTAAGCGTTGTTTAGCTAACTTTTCCTTCAGTTGCCCCAGTCGATTTGAATCGCTTGCTAAGGCAATCGCTAGAGACTCATATTCTTGTGTATTCGTAGTAATTAATTCTGGCAAGCCAATCGCATTGAGTAAGCTAGCTGCAACCCTACTAGCAAAAGAAGCATTCATACAAGTTAAGACCGGTAACCCAGCCCAGAGTGCATCACTTGCAGTGGTATGCGCGTTGTAGGGTAAGGTGTCCAAGAATAAATCGGCAGCCCGATGGCGCGCTAAGTGCTCGGCTAAGCTTAGACGCGGTGCAAATATTAAGCGCTCGGGCTTAATATTTCTTTTAATTGCCTCTAAGCGCAAGTTTTGCGCAATAAATCGGTTATCTTCTAAGAGCCATAAAACACTACCTTCTACCTGACCCAAAATACGCATCCATGAGTCAAATGTGGGGGGCGTAATTTTGTAATTATTATTAAAACAACAGAAAACAAAACCTTGGTCGGGTAAACCTAACTCAGTACGTGAAGCTGTTTTTTCTGCAATCTGTTTTTTATTGTCATTGGCCTGATAAGAAAAAGGGAGATAGGCAATTTTTTCTGAGTAATATTGCCGGCAATCTTCGGGAATTAAGGTGTGATCAGCAATAATGTAATCGATATAGTCAGCGCCCATCGTACCCGGATAACCAAGGTAATTTACCTGAATTGGCGCCGCCCGATAAGCCAATAAACTAGGACGACTATCTTGTACTAAACCCATTAAATCAACTGCAATATCAATTTCCATTTCGCGCGACAGTTTCGCCACCTCAAGATCACTCATACCCTGAATATCAACCAATTGATCCAAGGATCGATTAATTCGCTGAAAAACTTCGGCGTTATTATCTTGGCCAAATGAAAAAGCAATGACTTCAAATTGGGCTTTATTGTGATTCTCAAATAAACCAGCAATAAGTTGAGTAACTGCATGATTACGAAAATCTGCTGAATAATAAGCCAGCCGAATTTTCTTACTGCGCTTGCGTTTTGCAATTGCCGGTAAGGTCAAATCGGCTTTTGCCCTTTTTTGCGTATATTGTTTTGCAACAGCAAGTTGTAAATCTGGATCGCTAGAGATGGCGAGCATTCCAAATGGAGTTATTGCCTTTTCACTAACGCCAGCCTTATTAAGGATGGCTGCTAAGGCAGCTTCATAGCCAATCCAATTACCCATGGTCATTTTTAGATTAAATGGCATAGCGAATAAATAGTCGTAGTGCGGTTTTATCGCCAGTGCCTTTTCGTATGCAATTAAGGCTTTATCTTCGTAATGTAGTTGGGTAAATAATATTGCTGTATTAAGCCAAGCTTCGAAATAATCTGGCTTAATTTGTATGGCGCGACCATAGGCATTGAGTGCGGCCTCGTTACGCCCTAACGCTTTAAGTGCCAACCCTTGGTTAAACCAAGCTGCAGCATTGGAATCTTGTATAGCTAATACTTTTTGATAACAGCTAAGGGCCCCCTCATACTTGCCTAACTTAAATAAACTAATACCAAAATTAAGCCATGCTGCGGCATTAAAGGGGGTTAATTGCGTGGCTAATTCATGGTGGGCTAAAGCAGCCTGCTCTTGATCAGACTCAGATAAGGCTTTTGCCAAATTAAATTGTAACCCTGCATCTTGTGGGTCAATCTGGACGGCTTGTTGTAAGAGGCTTGCTGCAGCTTGATGCTGACCTTGACTAGCCTTAACTAAACCATAAATCTGCAAAGCCGATAAATGCTTAGGCTCAGCTTTTAGTGCCTCATCTAGGGCAAGCTCGCAAGCATTAAAATTACCAGCCTCAAATGCGGTAATGGCCTGCTTTAATAAATCATCAATCATTTCAAACGCAATGCATTAGTGATCACTGAAACAGAGCTAAAACTCATTGCCACTGCTGCAATCATCGGTGATAACAAAAGACCAATAAATGGGTACAACACACCTGCAGCAATCGGTACACCTAAGGCGTTATAAACCATTGCAAAGGCTAAATTTTGTTTCATATTACGTACGGTTGCCCGCGAGATTAAAAATGCTTGGGCAATGCCGCGTAAATCACCCTTCACTAAAGTAATTTGGGCATTGTTTATGGCAACGTCAGTACCGGTGCCCATGGCAATACCAATATTGGCTTTAGCTAAGGCAGGAGCATCATTAATACCATCACCGGCCATCGCAACAATCCGGCCGGCTTTTTGTAGGCGCTCAACTAGTGCTAATTTATCGGCCGGCTTTACGCTGCCATAGACTTCGCTAATACCTAGTCTTACGCCAATGGCTTCAGCGGCCAGCTGATGATCTCCAGAGGCCATCACAATTTTAATACCGAGACCTTGCAGGCTAGCAAGGGCCTCAGCCGAGCTCAATTTAATGGGATCGGAGAGCACGATAGCGCCAGCAAACTGTTGGTCAACCCCTAAATACATCACCGTTGCGCCCTGTGCCAGCGCTTCCTGTATTGTTGGAGATTGATCAAGGTTTACCTGATTTGCAGCCATTAATTCAACGTTACCAATTACAAGCTGGCGCCCATTAATAAGACCCTTCACACCCATCCCAGGCACAGCTTCAAAATGCTCTACCCGATCTAATCCTAAATTTTGTTCAACAGCAGCCGCCACAATACTGGCAGCAAGAGGATGTTCACTACTGCGATCAACACTCGCAGCCATTTGTAAAATGTCGTGCTCGCTATAGTTGTTGCCAACAGAGATAATGCGCTCTACTTTTGGATGGCCTTCAGTGAGCGTGCCGGTTTTATCAACGATTAAGGTATTCACTTTACAAAGATTTTCAATCGCTGCCGCATCTCGAAAGAGTACGCCTTGGGATGCAGCCTTTCCGCTGGCGACCATAATCGACATTGGCGTTGCTAAACCCAGCGCGCAGGGACAGGCAATAATTAATACCGAAACTGCATTAATTAGACCAAAAACCCAACTGGGTTGCGGGCCAAATAAACCCCAAGCAAAAAAACTGAGTAAAGCAATACTCACGACTGAGAGCACAAAATATTTTGAGACTACATCAGCCATCTTTTGCATGGGGGCTTTTGAGCGCTGTGCTTGGGCCACCATTTGTACGATTTGCGCCAACATGGTCTCAGAACCAATGCGTTCAGCACGAATCACAAGGGTGCCATTCGTATTTAAAGTAGCGCCTATCACTTTGCCGCCGGCTTTACGACTAACGGGCACAGGTTCGCCAGTAATCATCGCTTCATCGACATAACTGGCACCCTCCACTACTACACCATCAACCGATATTTTCTCTCCCGGCCGTACGCGAATTAAATCACCCAGCTGTATCGCCTCTAAGGGCACATCTTCTTCCTTGCCATCAACACCGATGCGCCGTGCGTTCTTGGGGCTTAAGCCTAATAAAGAACGGATTGCTGCTGAGGTTTGCGAACGTGCGCGCAACTCCATCAGCTGCCCAACTAAAGTTAAGGAAATAATGACAGCCGCAGCTTCAAAGTAAACCGAAACCCGCCCCATAGAAGTAAATGAACTTGGAAAAACATTCGGTACCAGGGTTGCAACTAGGCTATAAATATAGGCAGCACCCGTACCCATGCCAATCAGCGTGAACATATTAGGGCTACGATTTTGAATCGATACCCAAGCTTGAACAAAGAAGGGCCAGCCAGCCCATAAAACAACTGGAGTAGCCAAGACTAACTCAAACCAACTCGAACTCGCCATCGAGACTAAATGCAGCGACTCGTTAAACATCGCCAAAATAAAAACGCTCAATGTCAGGGGTAAAGTCCACCAAAAACGACGTCGATAAGAAATTAACTCTGGATTTTCGCCTTCGTCGAGACTGGGTATCTCTGGTTCTAAAGCCATGCCACACAAGGGGCAACTGCCTGGGTGGTCTTGGCGAATTTCAAGGTGCATCGGACAGGTATAGATTGCTCCCGGCTTAACAAATTCAGGTTCTTTAGGGGTGGGATGTAAATAGGCCTCCGGGTCAGCGCTAAATTTAGCGCGGCATTTGGCCCCACAAAAATAATATGGCTGTTGCTGATATTCAAAATGATGTACTGATTGCTCAGTAACATTCATATTACAAACCGGGTCTTTTAGTTGAGGATGGTCAGAGGAATTCGGCTGACTAGAGACTTGATGTGTATGATCCATCCTCTAATTCTAGTGCCAAACCATTCCCCTTCAAGCTCTTAGCAAAATTCGCCACCATTGAAAGCGCAGCCAGATATCTGCTTGCTGAAAAGCAACTTGCTGCTGCATGCGGCTAAACCACTGCTCTAAAGCCGCGCCCCTGGCATCATTGGCCACTAAACTATATTCACCAATCATTTTTAGGCGCCCAAATAGAACCGCGGTAACAATATCGGCCGAGCTCGGTTTATCGCCAAATAAAAAATTACTTGGGTTTGGTAATTGATTTAAATAGGTGCTTACGCGCTTACGCTCTACCGCCATCTTTTCCTGCAAGCTAGCGCCTTGGGTAAAGTAGGCAATACGCGATTCGTTCAAATCAATCTTTGCCTGTAATGCAGCAGGATCTTTTGCTGTTGGCAACCGGGCCTGTAGGCCTTTAATAATGCCGCGCAAGGTACGGGGGAAAATAAACCTCAAGATTGGCAAATGCATCATGGCCTTACAAAAGGTCAAGCGTTCTATTGGAATTGCATATTGTGCCTTAACAACTGACTCAATTTGAGGAGCAAAATTTACATTGCCATCCAGCCATTGATTACCTGCTAAGTTCGCCGCTAAGCGCAAAATATCTTGACTATCAATCAAGATGGTTTTGCCGTCGACTAAGGTCGGCACAGACATATGGGGGTTAAGCGCCACATACCAAGGGGCAAGTTGCTCTTTGTGCAGATGAATATCCATCCGCTGATTTTCAAATGGCACTTTTGCCTCCTTAAGCGCCAAGCGGCCGATCATTGAGTAATAAGATGATGGGGCACTGTAGAGGATCATCATTAAGGCCTTACTCCTGGGGCTTCAAGCGGCATGCCATTGGCGCGCATCATTAAAAATAGTTCCAGTTCAGTTAACTCTTTCGAGCCATACGCATAAGGCTCTGCCCGTACTCCGATCATACAATTACGTAAACGCCGCTGTAATGAACCCACGCTTTGCCACTCAATTCGATAGATGGGATAAGCAGTAGGATGAGCCTGAGGTATTGGAATACCGGCTAACTTTTCACCGGCCCGCTCTTCATGACATTGCTTACAAGATAAATTCAGTTGCCCAATCCGTTGATTAAAATGGCGCTTACCAGCCTCAAGGTAAGGTTGTGTTGCTGGAATAGCCTTAATTTGAATTGGCATGCCTTTCGACTGCACTGAAATATAGGCTAATAAAGATAAGAGTTCTTTGCTTTCATAAGGAAGTGGTTTGACTTTTTGTTTTTCGGCACGACACTGGTTAATGCGTCCTTCTAAATTCATTAACTTACCATCCACTAACTGTGGGTAGCGGGTAGCTACCCCCTGCATCGATTTTGCTGCGTCACCATGACAACTTGCACATGATTGATTAGCACTACCAAGCCTTTCCTGCCAAGCACTTTGGCCATCTAAGATGGCAAATGTTGCTGGATTAAGACTGGGATCATCCTGCATCGCCTTATTTTCAGCTGACATTGACTGATAACCAGATTGTCGAGAATCAGCCGCAGACAATGGAGCAGCGTGTAACAGTATGCACTGTAAACCGACCAGAATCACTACTCGGGAATAAAGGGAACTCACTTAAGTCACGGAAATTTGACTTTGATTGGTAGCCAGATAGCCGTCGTCACCCGCCCAAGAAAACTGAAAAGTTCCACTGGTCGTTGCAATAACCGTAAATATCACCAGTGGATTAGCGCCAACGGCTGGGAAAAAATCAGCCTTAAAGACATCGGCGCCATTAAATTGACATGTAAAAACCCGAATAATATCGCGCGGAATTAATTTACCCTGCTCTGTATGGCGAAAACCCGTTTCCATATCGTGTTGCACAATTGCTTTGATCTCGATAATCTCACCTTTACGGGCAGTCTTTGGCATGGTGATTAGGGTACGCGAAGTTTTGCTCATATAAATCCCTCCGAGCAAGCTGAGCTGGTAATTAGCGTATCTGCATACGTCTGATAAAAACTACCATCACTCATTTGCGCAATCGCCCAAACCCGTTGCGTATCTGCCAAACGGATACGGGTTGTGAAGTTCGCAGTTCCAGATTGAGGGGTGAAATATGCACTCAGAATATTAGGCAAGGGATTTCTTTCTGCCACCAAATGAATTGCTTTAACGTAGTCGCTCTGTGACATTGGACTATCAGTGCTAACTTTAATGGTAACTAAATTACCATTTTCAATTAAGCTGGCCAACTCTAATTGCACCCTACCTTCTTTCACTGCATTAGTGCCAATAATTCTATTTATTGCTGTAGCAGCTTCTTCGGGAGTAGCATGCGCTTGCTGCAATGGTACTAAACCAACTATTCCTATGGCCTTAAGCAACTGTCGACGCTGATTTTTCATTGCTTTAGACTCGCTAAAAAACTTACTACGTCCTCTATTTCTTGGGCACTCAAAATGGTCTTTCCAACGAACTGTGGCGCTACTCGGTTTAAATGATTAATACGAAAATAGGCGGGCATGATGGTATTCGTATTAAAGCGACTTGCATCTACCAAACGCGCGCGCAACTGGGGAGATGATAAACGCGCACTACTGACGAGTAAATCGGGGGCTAAATTTCCCTGAAAACGCTCCTCAGGAAATGGCCCACTATGACACAAAAGGCAAAGGCCAGTTTGGCGACTAGCTACTATAGAACGACCGCGCATGACATTGCCAGCTTCTTGAGTCAGCGGCTCCAAGATGGCATCGCCTGAATAGGTTTGGGCAAAAACTTGTGCTGGTATTAAAAGCGGGTGCGCTAGAAATAAACTGATGACTAGCACAAACCGCATAGGCATGAAATTAAACCAACTTAATACCACTATTCTTCAGGGGAACCGTACGATAGCGTTTGCCAGTAGCGCGATAAATCGCATTTAATACCGCTGGCGCCGCAACCGCAATAGTGGGTTCACCAATACCACCCCACTCTGGTCCACCACCCTCAATAATGATCGTTTCCACCTTCGGCATTTGGGCTAAGCGCAATGAGTTAAAGGTATCAAAATTAGTTTGCTCAATGCGCCCATTCTTAACCGTGCATTCCTCTAAAAAGAGTGCCGATAAACCATATACAAAAGAACCAGAAACTTGGCGACGAATTTGCGCAGGATTAACGGCATAACCACAATCGGTCGCTGCCACAATACGGTGAATTTTTACCTCATTATTTTTATTTACTGATAATTCACAGGCCGCTGCAACGAAGCTGCCAAAAGACTTCATTTGGGCAATGCCACGATGTACTCCAGCAGGAGCTGACTTGGTCCAGCCAATGCCTTCAGCGGCAGCATTTAGCACCGCTAAATTACGCGGGTATTTGTCCATATATTTACGACGAAACTCGACGGCATCAACTCCTGCAATCTCTGCCATTTCATCCATAAAACATTCCATGAAAATAGCGTTTTGATTAACATTGACACCCCGCCAAAAACCAGGCGGTACATGGGTATTGCGCATCACATGATCGATATGGTAATCTGGAAAGTGATATCCGAAAGCATGCTCACCAGCATTAAACACGCCTTGAAAAGTGAGGGGATCCATCCCTTTATTGGCAGCTACAATCGCCGGCCGAACGGCATGCAAAATCGACTGCCCACATAAGCGCATATGAAACGAGGTGAGATTTTTCTTGTCATCAAAAGAGGCGCTCATTTTTGCCATCATCACGGGGTGATAACGTCCTTGGGTCATATCCTCTTCGCGAGTCCAAATTAATTTAATAGGCACGCCAGGCATTTGCTTCGCAATATTCACTACCTGAGTAGTGTAATCTTGAAAAGCGCCGCGGCGACCAAAACCACCACCTAAATTAATCTTGGTTACATTGCACTTATCTCCAGGCAAACCCGATGCTGCAATCACTGCCGCTAATGAAGCCTCACCATCTTGAGTTGGCACCCATGCTTGGCAACTATCGGTAGTCCAGACTGCAGTCGCATTCTGTGGCTCCATCGTGGCATGATTTAAAAAAGGATAGAAGAAAATTGATTGATGGGTTTTAGTAGAACCAGCCATGGCTTTTTTCATGTCGCCATTGGTATTGCCGGAAAATCCTTCGTCAGCATTTAAACCATCTTCAAGCATCTTTTTAATAATTGCACTGGAATTATTGGCATTAGGGCCTTCATCCCACACAATCGGTAATTTATCAAGCGCAGTTTTAGCTATCCAAAAAGTATCGGCCACGACAGCTACTGCTGTGTCGCCAACCTGCACCACTTTCTTCACACCTTTCATGCTAGTAACTTTGCTAGCATCAAAACTTCTTACTTTGCCACCAAATACGGGGCATTCTTTAATGTTGGCAACTAACATGCCTGGCATTTTTAAATCAATCGCATAAATTTGCTTGCCAGTTACTTTACCAATCGTGTCATCAATCCGATCTACTGGTTTACCAATTAATTTCCAATCCTTAGGATTTTTTAGGATAATTACAGTCGGTACAGGTAATTTTGAAGCGGCTACAGACATTGTGCCAAAAGTGGTTGTGCGCCCAGATGGAGTGTGGGTAATAACACCATTACTTGCCACACATTCGCCGACCGGCACACCCCAATCACTCGCTGCAGCTTGAATTAACATCATGCGCGCAGCAGCGCCGCCTTTACGCACATAGTCTTGAGAAGTGCGAATGCCTCGACTACCGCCAGTACCAAAATCGCCCCAAACACGCTTACGTTTGACATTTTCGGCAGGGGTTGGATATTCATAACCCACCATCTTCCAATCACACTCAAGCTCTTCTGCGACCATTTGGGCTAAACCGGTAATCGTGCCCTGCCCCATCTCTGAACGAGCGACACGCACAATAACTCGCTCATCAGGCTGAATCACGACCCAAACACCGATTTCTGGCGAACTTAAGGCGGCATCTGCCTCGCATAAACCAAATGGGATTTCAAACCCAAGGGTTAACCCCCCCCCAACGGCAGCTGTTTGAACAATAAATTTTCTACGCGCTGGGCTTTGTATTGTTGTATTCATTAATAGGCCCCTTAAGTTTTAGCAACAGCATGAATTGCAGTGCGCACTTCTTGGAAAGTTCCACAACGGCAAATATTTGTGATGGCAGCGTCAATTTGGGCATCAGTTGGTTTCGGATTTTTACGCAATAATGCCGTAGTAGCCATGACCATGCCAGATTGACAATACCCGCATTGAGGCACTTGATTGTCAACCCAGGCTTGCTGAATTTTGCTGAGCTGGCCATTTTTTTCTAAGCTCTCAATGGTTTCAATTTTTTTACCCGCAGCAGCGCTGACTGGCAACATACAACTACGCAAAGCCTGTCCTTCAAATAAAATTGTGCAAGAGCCACACGCCCCTATACCGCATCCATACTTGGTGCCTGTAAGTTCAAGTTGTTCACGTAGAACCCAAAGCAAGGGTGTTTTAGAATCAACATCTACACTCATTTTTTTACCGTTAACGTTTAATGTAATCACACTATTTCCCTTTTTAGCAGGCTTTATTTACATCTTTTAATATTCTTTATTTAGCAACAGTGACCTGACCACGAATTTCGCCGCCTGGGTTTTTTTGGGTGTGAACATTTATATACCACATACCGGCTAACAAATCTTTTGCCTGAGCAGCAGTAATTGTGGCCTTACCTTTAATTGGGCTTTCTACATTCCCTTGAAATGGCACTACCACGCCCGCATTCGCACCAACTGCAGCTGGGCCATGAAAGTGTGCCATCGTAGCAGGACCAGATAAACCGGAATAGGTCACAGTCCAGGATAATTCATTATTGTCTTTATTAAACATCACGGTTGCAGCACCTTTACCAGCAGTTTGGACGGGAGGTACTGTTTGCCCACCACTGAGATCTGCAGTCATTTTTACTTCAT
>CAJASX010000032.1 GCA_903944725.1 uncultured beta proteobacterium | reverse complement strand
TCCCACTCTATCGTGGATGGTGGCTTGCCACTAATATCAAATACCACGCGATTAATTCCACGCACCTCATTAATAATGCGGTTAGATACCGTGCCAAGTAATTCATGGGGCAAATGTGCCCAATGTGCAGTCATAAAATCTTGAGTTTGTACTGCTCGTAAAGCTACAACATATTCATAAGTGCGGCCATCGCCCATCACCCCTACCGATTTCACTGGCAGAAATACCGCAAAGGCTTGACTCGTTAAGTCGTACCATGATTTACCGCTAACTTCGTCAATGGTATTGCGCAGCTCTTCAATAAAAATTACATCGACACGACGCAGTAAATCGGCGTATTCCGCCTTCACTTCACCTAAAATACGCACGCCCAAACCTGGGCCTGGAAAGGGATGACGATAGACCATTTCCCGCGGTAGACCTAGTGCCATGCCCAGCTCACGTACCTCATCTTTAAACAATTCACGTAAGGGCTCGAGTAATTTCAAGTGCATATCGTCTGGTAAGCCACCGACATTATGGTGACTCTTGATGGTATGGGCCCCTTTTTTACCTTTACCAGCAGACTCAATCACATCAGGATAAATAGTGCCCTGCGCTAACCACTTGGCATTTTTAATTTGGGCTGATTCAGCTTGGAATACAGCGATAAATTCTTTGCCAATAATTTTGCGTTTCATTTCAGGATCACTTACGCCTGCTAACTGCGCCATAAATTGTTCAGCTGCATTTACCCGAATCACCTTCACGCCTAAATTACGGGCAAACATTTCCATGACCATTTCACCTTCATTCAAGCGCAATAAACCATGATCGACAAATACACAAGTAAGTTGATTACCAATTGCACGATGAATTAATGCAGCAGCAACGCTCGAGTCGACCCCACCTGATAAACCTAAAATTACCTCATCACTTCCCACTTGTTCACGAATATGCGCTATGGCCTCGCTAATATAATCGCCCATCACCCAATCTCCTGGGCAATGACAAATATCACGCACAAAACGCTGCAAAATAGCCTCGCCTTGAAGTGTATGGGTTACTTCAGGGTGAAACTGAAAGCCATAAAAATGCTTGGCTTCATCGGCCATACCTGCAATG
This sequence comes from uncultured beta proteobacterium, assembly GCA_903944725.1. GTDB lineage: Bacteria > Pseudomonadota > Gammaproteobacteria > Burkholderiales > Burkholderiaceae > Polynucleobacter > Polynucleobacter hahnii. Next base: position 21,123 of record CAJASX010000032.1, on the reverse strand, counting down.
GGACACGAAGCAGTTGAGGCCATTAATTTAAAGCTAGGCGGCATGCTCGTTACCGAATCGCCATGACTCATCCAAACTTTCAGCATGCCATGACCATCGGCAGTTGAAAAATCTTCGATCCCTTTTAACAGTGCTGTATGACCATGTGCCCTAACTTCTGCGTAACCAAATTCTCGTGCTTTACCGAGCGTCTCGGCCGAGGCAACAGCACCGCCTAATTGTTCGGCCATGGTTTGCATGCCATAACAAATACCAAGTACTGGCACGCCTAATTCAAAAACAATTTGTGGGGCTCGGGGGCTTGCATTGCTAGTAACTGAATTTGGGCCACCAGAAAGAATAATGCCCTTGCAGTCGTCTTGCTCTACTAAACGCCGAATCAGTTCAGGATCGCAATCGTAAGGATGAATTTCGCAATAGACCTTGGCTTCGCGCACACGACGCGCAATCAATTGGGTTACTTGTGAACCAAAATCAAGAATAAGAATCTTAGCGTGCACAGCAGTCGATATTAATCAATATGATAATTAGGCGCTTCCTTTGTAATCTTGACATCATGCACATGCGATTCGCGCACGCCCGCTGAAGTAATTTCTACAAAATTGGCTTTGTCATGCAACTCGGCAATCGTTTTACAGCCGCAATATCCCATTGAGGAACGAATACCACCAGTGAGCTGATGCAAGATGGTAAGCACACTGCCCTTGTAAGGTACTTGGCCTTCGATACCTTCGGGTACAAGTTTATCGGCATTAGCAGCATTAATATCTTCTTGGAAATAACGGTCAGCTGCGCCATCAGTCATCGCGCCCAAAGAACCCATGCCGCGATAACTCTTATATGAACGCCCTTGATATAAAAAGACTTCACCTGGCGCTTCTTCGGTACCGGCCAACATGCCGCCCATCATCACGGAATCTGCCCCAGCAGCCAAGGCTTTCGCTACATCGCCTGAATAGCGCACACCGCCATCGGCAATTAAAGGCACGCCGCTGCCTTTAAGGGCGAGTGCAACATTAACGATAGCCGTAATTTGAGGAACCCCTACACCCGCGACAATACGGGTGGTACAAATTGAGCCCGGGCCAATGCCTACCTTAACACCATCGGCACCAGCTTCTAAAAGCGATTTAGCAGCATCAGCAGTAGCAATATTACCGCCAATAACTTGTACTTGCGGATAGTTTTTCTTCACCCACTTCACGCGATCAAGTACCCCTTGACTATGACCATGAGCGGTATCCACCACAATTAGGTCAACTCCTGCTCGAATTAATAACTCTACACGCTCGTCGTTATCAGGACCAACCCCAACAGCAGCCCCGACGCGCAACTTACCTTCACTATCTTTACATGCATTGGGATGCTCGGTGGCTTTTAAAATATCTTTAACCGTAATTAGGCCACGCAATTCAAAGGCTTCATTGACCACCAAAACACGTTCGAGGCGATGTTTATTCATTAGGCGCTTAGCGTCTTCTAGGGTTGCATCATCGCTTACAGTTACTAGCCGATCGCGGGGAGTCATTTTGGCTTTCACGGGTGCATCGAGCTCTTCTTCAAAGCGCAAATCACGATTGGTAATAATGCCAACGACCGTTTTACCTTGCAGAACTGGAAAACCAGAAAAGCCATGTTCACGCGATAACTGAATCACTTCACGCACAGTAACTTCTGGCCCAATGGTGATAGGGTCACGTAAAACACCCGACTCGTAGCGCTTCACTTTGGCCACTTCACGGGCTTGCTCTGCTGGCTTCAGATTTTTATGGATGATGCCAATGCCACCTTCACTTGCCATGGCAATGGCTAAACGGCCCTCAGTAACGGTATCCATGGCGGCCGAAACCAAGGGAATGTTGAGGGAGATATCTCGGGTTAAACGACTCACTAAACTCGCATCTCTTGGCAATACCGCTGAATAAGCAGGCACAAGGAGCACGTCGTCAAAAGTAAGTGCTTTTTGGATGAGTCGCATACAAAACCCCTAGTCGCAAAATCAGATTATAGACTTATCGCTGCTTGGCCTCACGACGCGCCTGCCGAGCAAGCGCTGTGGCCTTTAATTCGCTATCGCGATTCTGATTGGCTTTTTTACGCCTAACCGCCTTAGGATCAATCAATAAGGGACCGTATAGCTCAATCCGATCGCCATCATAAATGGGGCTTTGCCACTCCTTGCGCTTACCAAAGACACCAATACAACCCTTGCGACTAAATGCTGGATCATCGGCACCACTTGCAAGGCCAGCCTGCATTAAGGCCATGCCAATGGTTGCCACCGCCCCTGCTGGTAAAGGTAAATGCAAGGGAGTAATGATCGGTGAGCCCCCACCAAGAGGTAAACTAGCGCTATTCCTAGCATCACAAAGCCATAAATCTAATCCCTTAGCCATACAGACTTTCAGCCCGCATTACAAAACGATCGACAAAGGTGCCAGCAATATGGGCAAAAACTGGGCCAATAATTTTATCGAGCAAGGCATTTTTAAATTCCCAATGTAGCTTAAATTCAACTTTGCATGCATCTTCACGTAAGGCAATAAAGTTCCACTGACCAGAAAAATGTCGAAATGGCCCATCTACAAAAACCATGTCGATGGTTTCGGGGCGATGATTCACATTACGGGTATGAAAATATTGTTTAATCCCTTTAAATTGAATGCTTATTTTGGCGTCTAAAATGGTCTCAGTCTGCTCAAAGATTTCCACCCCACCACACCACGGCAGGAATTCAGGGTACCTTGCCACATCGGTCACTAAGTCGAACATCCGCTCAACAGATTGATTAATTAAAACGGTCTTGTAGACGTCTGCCATAATTAAGTAAGAAAAATCACTAGATAAACCATGAGTATCGTTGATAACAAAAAAGCCTTCTTTGATTATTTTATCGAGGAACGCTTTGAGGCTGGGCTAGCTTTAGAAGGCTGGGAAGTAAAAGCAATTCGTGCTGGCCGAGCACAAATTAAAGAGGCGTATGTGGTAATACGTAAAGCTGAGCTATTTATCATTGGTGCGCATATTAGCCCCCTTAGCTCCACTTCTACCCATGTGCTGGCCGACCCCACGCGTACGCGTAAATTACTGCTTAATGCCCTTGAAATTCGCAAACTTATTGGCAAGGTAGATCAAAAGGGCTATACCCTTGTGCCCATTAACCTGCATTTCTCTAAAGGTAATGTGAAATGTGAAATTGGCTTAGCTAAAGGGAAAAAACAGCATGACAAGCGCGCCACCGAAAAAGAACGTGACTGGGTGCGAGAAAAGGCTCGCATTGCCCGCGGTGACCTCAGTTAATGACATAAAGTAAAACTACAGCGCCACAAAACGGCGATTAAATTGGTAAATTTTTAGCCAAATAACTAGCTTTAGCACCAATTCTGTGCATTAATGCACCATTGAACCCTTTGGTTCATCCCTCTTGTGCCCTTGGTGATTTAACTTATAGTCATGAACTTGCCATACGACGAAATGCTCAATGAGGCAGGTAATACCCGCCCCCATTACCGCACTTTTCATCGCTGGTTAAAGCAGCAAAGCGATACCCTAATGGGGCTAAAGCGTGCCGAAGCAGAGCTTATTTTTCGTCGTGTGGGGATTACCTTTGCAGTTTATGGCGATGACCTCGGCGCAGAGCGGACAATTCCTTTCGATCAAATTCCACGCATTTTTAGTGCTCAAGAGTGGGGTCAACTTGAAGCGGGTCTGCGGCAACGGGTAAAAGCCCTCAATCGGTTTATTTATGATATTTATCACGAAGAGGCCATTATTCGGGCTGGCATTGTTCCCGCTGAACAAATTTTTAATAATGCGCAATACCGCCCTGAAATGCGCAATGTTGATATCCCGCGTGACATCTATGCGCAAATTGCTGGGATTGACATTGTGCGCGCAGGGGCCGGTGAATTTTATGTTTTAGAAGATAACTTACGTGTGCCATCTGGCGTGTCGTACATGGTAGAAGATCGCAAAATGATGATGCGGCTTTTTCCCGATCTATTTCAAGAGCAGCGTATTGCCCCAGTAGAGCACTACCCCGATCTCTTATTGGAGTGCCTTAAGTCAGTTAAACCCAGCGATGTTAAAAAACCGAATGTGGTGGTCTTAACCCCAGGCATGTATAACGCCGCCTACTTTGAGCACAGCTATTTAGCCTTACAAATGGGAGTTGAATTAGTTGAAGGCAAAGACCTGTATGTTAAAAATGAACAGGTCTTTATGCGCACAACCCAAGGCCCAGAACGGGTTGATGTCATTTATCGGCGCATTGATGATGATTTTTTAGATCCACTCTCATTTCGCTCTGACTCAACCCTTGGCGTAGCCGGTCTACTCACTGCCTATCGCGCAGGAAATGTCACTTTAGCCAATGCCATTGGAACCGGGGTAGCTGATGATAAATCGATTTACCCCTACGTACCTGAAATGATTGAATTTTATTTGGGTGAAAAACCCATCCTGAAAAATGTACCGACTTTTCAATGCCGAAAACCGGCCGATCTTGCTTATACCTTGGCGCATTTAAATGAGTTGGTAGTGAAAGAAACCCATGGCGCAGGTGGTTATGGCATGCTGGTAGGGCCGGCCGCAAGCAAAGCAGAAATCCAAAGTTTTCGCACTCATTTACAAGCCAATCCCGAAAAATATATTGCTCAGCCGACCCTAGCCTTATCAACTTGTCCAACCTTTGTTGAATCGGGCATTGCACCCCGCCACATTGATTTACGCCCCTTCGTACTCTCTGGCAAAACCATCAAGATGGTGCCAGGCGGTTTAACTCGTGTTGCCTTAAAAGAGGGCTCCTTAGTGGTAAATTCCTCCCAAGGGGGCGGCACCAAAGATACTTGGGTCTTAGAAGAATGAATCAGTTAGGAAAAAGCAACTTGAGGCTAAGATGTTAAGCCGCACTGCCGATTGCCTGTATTGGATGGCGCGCTACACCGAACGTGCAGAAAATACTGCGCGGATGCTCGATGTTAGCCACCAAACTTCTTTGCTACCCCAACCTGAGCAATTTCTTGAGCAAAGCTGGAAAAAACTTTTAACGATTTCTAAATTAGAAGAAGATTTTAGTAGTAAATATGACCTTATTAATCGCCATAATGTGCTGGATTTCATGATTTATGAAAATAGCAACCCATCTAGTATTGTTTCTTGCCTTTACTCAGCGCGTGAAAATGCACGGGTGATTCGTGGGCGCATTACCTCTGAAGTGTGGGAAACCCAAAATACCACTTGGCTTGAATTGCAAAATATCTTAGTTAATCGTGAACGCACTGATCACAGTCGCTTTTTAGAATGGGTTAAGCATCGCTGTCATTTGGTCCGCGGGGTAATACAAGGCACAATGTTAAAAAATGAGGCCCTCTACTTTCTTGGCATCGGCACCTTAATCGAGCGGGCTGATAATACCGCACGTATTTTAGAAACTAAATATGAAATTCAAGAAAATTTAAAACGCCCGCAAAGAAAAAAAGGCTCTGAAGAAGATACTAGTGACAGCTTCTTTGATTTTTATCATTGGGCCTCTCTTTTACGCTCCGTTTCAGCGTTTGAAATTTATCGACAAATTTATGCTGATCAAATCAGCCCTAAGCAAGTAGCTGAACTGCTGATTTTTAATCCGCAAATGCCCCGCTCTTTGGTATCATGCGTCAATGAACTCATTCCTCTAATGGCTGCTGTCCGCAACCAAGACTCAAAAGAAATTGAGCGCTTACTCGGCAAACTACAGGCAAGTCTTGAGTTTGCAGATATCGATGAAGTCTTTCATCAAGGTCTTGAAGAATTTATTGAAACTTTCTTAGAGCGCATTAATCATATTGCCGATGATTTTAGCAATACCTTTCTCATTCCTCTCGCTGTTGCTTAATTTACTCATACTACCAACGACATGCAATTAAAAATTATCCATCGTACTGAGTATCGTTATGAGTCGCCCGTACGCTATTCAATTCAAGAGTTGCGCTTAAGCCCGATTTCAACTGCGGGTCAAGAAGTAGAAAAATGGCACATTCAAACGCCAATCAAAGCCAATCTCGCACTTGATGCATTTCAAAATTCCTGCAGCACATTCGTGCAAGATAATCCTTATACTTCAATGATAATTGAAGCCGCAGGAATTGTTAAAACCAGTGCGGCATATGAATTTCAAGATGCCAATAAAGCAGTTTCACCCTATTACTTATTACAACAAACCCGCCTTACTGAGCCCACTGCCGAAATGTTAGATTTTTTTGCCACTGATTTACCAAGAAATAATAGCCCTGAGGCTATTTTAAATTTAGCGAGCGCAGTGCAGCAGGCCATTACTTATATTCCCGGAAGTACTAATTTTGCCAGTTTAGCTGCGCAGTCTTTTGCAATGAAAGCCGGGGTTTGTCAAGATCATAGCCATATTCTCTTGGGCTTATGTCGTGCCAGCCATATTCCCGCTCGCTATGTGAGCGGCTATTTTTTTACCGAAGACTCGCCCGATTTAGCCAGCCATGCTTGGATCGATGTTTGCATTGATATTGAACAAGGTAAATGGCTTAGCGTTGATACTACCCATGCCTGTTTTAGTGATGCGCGCCATATTCGCCTAGCGCTTGGACGTGATTACTATTCGGCAGCGCCAGTAAAAGGGGTTCGCTCGGGTGGCGGCGAGGAAGCGCTAACCGCCACAATTTCAATTCATCAATTATCCTAGTAACTCTTTTTAATATGAATGGATTTTTGCTATGACCTATTGCGTTGGCCTTTGCCTAAAAAATGGCTTAGTTTTTTTAGCTGATACTCGCACTAACGCAGGCGTTGATCATGTTGGTATTTTTAGGAAAATGACCTTATTTCAAAAAGAAAAAGATCGTTTTTTTGCCCTCATGAGCTCAGGTAATTTAGCTATTACTCAAGCTGTAAAAGAAATTCTCCTACAGGGTAAATTGCTTGGCGGTAAAAATCTATGGAATGCAGTCAATGCCCATGAGGCCGCTGAAGTTGTCGGTGATGCTATTAAGCAAGTATATGACCGTGACTTTGTGGCATTAAAAAAGGCTGGCATCGATTTCAATTGCAATCTTATTTTTGGCGGTCAAGTACGCGGTGAAAATCCACGCTTATTTAATGTCTATTCAGCCGGTAATTTTATTGAATCTACACCTGAAAATTGCTATTTTCAAATTGGCGAATCGAAATATGGCAAACCCATCCTTGATCGCGTTGTCAATTTTCAAACGCCTTTAAATCTAGCCACCAAATGTGCTTTAATTTCGATGGACTCTACCCTCAAGAGCAATATCTCTGTAGGCTTGCCCTTAGATTTACTAGTCTATGAAGCCAATTCATTTCATCCCAGCAAACTAGTGACCATTGATGAAAGTAATCCCTACTACCAAATGATCCATCAAGTATGGGGACAAAAATTACGTGCTGCCTTTATGGAAATACCAGAGCCTAGCTGGAACACTTCACGCCGAGGAACTGCAATTATGGCCGGTGCGAAAAAATTAAGCTCGGTACCCATTGAACATGAAAATAAAAAGAAGTTAATCGCTAAACCCAAGGGGCAGAGTCGTAAAAAATAATTTTTTTGGCGCAGTTATGCACCTTCATTAAGGGTACATAACTGGCCTCATTTGGCTGAGCAATTTTGTATTACTGAGATGCTTATTTTGCTAATATTTCCCAGGTTTGCACGACGCTATCGGGGTTTAGAGAAATTGAAGTAATACCCTTTTCTACTAACCATTTGGCGAAATCGGGATGATCAGAGGGACCCTGACCACAAATACCGACATACTTATTTTGCTTACGGCAAGCATCAATCGCCCGCTCAATCATAAAAGTGACAGCCGGATCGCGTTCATCAAAATCAATCGCTAAGAGCTCCATGCCTGAGTCGCGATCAAGCCCAAGAGTCAATTGCGTTAAATCGTTTGAACCAATTGAAAAGCCATCAAAATAGACTAGAAATTCGTCAGCCAAAATTGCGTTCGAGGGTACCTCACACATCATAATTAAGCGCAACCCATTTTCACCACGTTTGAGACCCAATTTAGCCATCATGTCGATGACCCGCTCGGCCTGTTTTGTGGTGCGCACAAAGGGCACCATAATCTCAACGTTGTCTAAACCCATGTCTTCGCGCACGCGCTTCATTGCGGCGCACTCTAAAGCAAAGGCCTCACCAAAATCAGCCGAAACATAACGCGAGGCACCACGAAAGCCTAACATCGGATTTTCTTCGTCGGGTTCGTAGCGCGATCCACCAATTAATTTTTTATACTCATTCGATTTAAAGTCGGATAAGCGCACAATGACCGATTTAGGATAAAAAGCAGCAGCGATCGTTGCCACTCCTTCGACCAATTTATCTTCATAAAAAGCGCGGGGGCTAGCGTAACCCCGGGCGACACTTTCTACCGCCCGCTTTAAATCGGCATCAATCTTCGGATACTCTAAAACAGCGCGGGGGTGTACCCCGATATAGTTATTAATAATAAATTCTAGACGCGCCAGACCCACACCACTATTGGGAATTTGACAAAAATCAAAAGCCAATTGTGGATTACCAATATTCATTGTAATTTTTACAGGAATTTCTGGTAAGACGCCGCGCGATACTTCAGTAACTTCAGTTTCAATCAGGCCATCATAAATATGCCCTTCATCACCCTCGGCACAAGAAACGGTAACCACTGCGCCCTCTTGCAGTAAGTCGGTAGCATCGCCGCAACCCACTACAGCTGGCACTCCCAGTTCGCGAGCAATGATAGCTGCGTGACAAGTACGGCCGCCACGATTCGTAATGATGGCGGCAGCCCGCTTCATTACTGGCTCCCAGTTAGGATCAGTCATATCGGCCACCAATACATCGCCTGGTTGAACCCGATCCATTTCGCTCGCATTTCGAATAATACGTACTGGGCCAGCACCAATTTTTTGACCAATGGCCCGACCCTTTGCCAATACCTTCGAACTACCCTTTAACTTATAGCGCATCTCAACCTGACCCACTGCCTGACTTTTTACGGTCTCTGGGCGAGCCTGCAAAATATAGAGCAAGCCATCTTTACCATCTTTACCCCACTCGATATCCATTGGTCTGCCGTAGTGCTTTTCAATAATGACGGCAAACTTAGCAAGCTCAGTAATATCAGCATCTTCCAAGGAAAAGCGATTCCGTTTTTCAGGGGCAACATCGGTGGTGATTACGCGCTCTGCAGAGCCCACAGGAGCAAATTCCATTTGAATTAATTTAGACCCTAAGGAACGGCGAATAATGGCACTTTTATTCTGCGCTAAAGTAGTTTTAAAAACATAAAACTCATCCGGATTTACTGCCCCCTGCACCACGGTTTCGCCTAAACCATAACTTGAGGTTATAAACACGACATCGGCAAACCCCGATTCAGTATCCAGCGTAAACATTACCCCAGCAGTGCCTAAGTCGGAGCGCACCATGCGCTGTATACCCGCCGACAAGGCCACTTCAGCATGGGCAAAGCCTTTATGCACCCGATACGAAATGGCGCGATCGTTGTACAGAGAAGCAAAAACAATACGAATTTTATGCAATACATCGTCGATACCAGCTATATTCAAAAAAGTTTCTTGCTGCCCAGCAAATGAGGCATCTGGTAAATCTTCGGCGGTTGCCGAAGAGCGCACTGCAAACGACCCTTGGCCTAAAGCATCTAATTGGGAAAAGGCCCGACGGATTTCTGCTTCGAGGCGTGGTTGAAATGGCGCCTCTTCAATCCAGCGCCTTATTTCAGCACCAGCTTGTGCTAAAGCCCGCACATCATCAATATTTAAATTCAATAATCGCTGTTGAATGCGCTCTGTCAACTGATTGTGGTTTAAAAAATCACGGAAGGCTAACGCAGTGGTAGCAAAGCCAGTAGGTACCCGTACCCCTGCGCTAGCTAATTGTGAAATCATTTCACCTAAAGAGGCATTTTTACCGCCAACCGATTCAACATCGGTCATTCTCAGTTGTTCAAAAGGCAATACATAAGCATCGCCCGCCTGGGCTACAGTTTGTTGGTTGGACATAAATGCACTCGCAAAAGATAAAGAAAACGGTTTAGCGGCCAGCCTAAAATGCGGCATACTTCATTAATTGCTATTGTAGTGTGCCTAATGCCCCAAGCAGTCTAAATTGACCCAAATTACCCCACTCCCATGACAAATCCTACTAGACTTGTTTTTATCGTCTCAGATGGCACAGGTATTACTGCTGAAAACTTCAGCCAGTCAATTTTGGCGCAGTTTGAACTTAGCTTTAAGCAAATTCGCATTCCCTTTGTCGATAGCCCAGAAAAGGCCTATAAAGCCTTAGAAACGATCAATCAGGCCTGTCAAGAAAAAGGTTTCAAACCCATTATCTTTACTACCCTAGTGAATCCCGAAATGAACAGCATTGTGGCCAAAGCAGAAGGCTTAGTGCTCGATATGTTTCAAACCTTTGTCGCACCCCTAGAGCACTTACTCGGGCAAAAATCGACCCATGCAATAAATCGTCTACACCATAATGCCGATACCGATGCTTATAAAAATCGTATTGAGGCAATTAATTACTCTTTAGCCCATGATGATGGCCAGTCAAACCAAAATTTAGGAGCAGCAGATGTTATTTTGGTGGGTGTCTCAAGAGTTGGTAAAACCCCAACCAGCCTTTATCTAGCTATGCAGTATGGCTTAAAAGCAGCTAACTACCCGCTTATTCCGGAAGATTTTGAGCGCGGTAAATTGCCGCAAGATTTACGAGAATTTCAACCAAAAATCTTTGGCCTCATGATTGATCCCGAGCGCTTATCAGAAATTCGTAATGAAAGGCGCCCTGGCAGCAATTACGCCAAATTAGAAAATTGCCGCTATGAAATCAATGAGGCAACTGCAATGATGCGACGTGAATCGATTCCGTGGATTACCACCACGAGCAAATCAATTGAAGAAATTGCCACGACTATTTTGCAAGCCATTAAATCAGAAAAAACCCTATAAGCGAAATACTGGCTTTTGCTAAATATGTTCAGTTTTATCCGCTGCGCACGCGGACGGTTTCAAATAAACACACTGCTGCTGCAGTAGCGACATTTAAAGATTCAACCCGATGGTTTAGTGGAATACTAACTACTTGACCTTGGCAACGAAGTGCTGCAGAGACCCCGTTACCTTCATTGCCAAAAACCCAAGCTACCGCATTTTTTAACTGTGCTTGCAAAGCATATAAATCGGTCTTGCCTTGGGCGGCGGTAATAAGTAGTGGCGCATTAATATGGGTCATTAGCTCAAGCGGTGTCCAATCTTCATATAAAGTCAGTTGCTGATGCGCACCCATGGCTGCGCGCAATACCTTGCTTGACCAAAGGTGGGCGCAGCCAGATAAAGCTATTACTGTTTTAATACCAGTGGCTGCAGCTGTTCGTAAAATCGAGCCCACATTACCGGCATCTTGAATGCCCTCTAAAACTACTACATCGCCATTAATCATCAATTCCTGAGTAATTGGCTTCATGATGGAATCGGGCAACTGAATCAAACCCAAAAAATGTGGTGCATTTGCTAATTCACTAATCGATGGCCAGAGTGCTTCATCAAGCTCAACTAAGCGTGTCTGCGGACACAAAACCAAATGTCGTTTAATTGCCTCACCCACTTCAGTATTGGTCAATCCTGCTGAGCTAGTCAGCAGGGTATTTAAATTGGTATCGCCCACCCAGGTTTGCAATAAATGCACGCCTTCAATCACTGCCTGTGCATTAGCCAAGCGATGCTTCTGGCCTTTACTCCCTACTGCTTGTAATAGTCGAATTTGCTTTAAAAGGGGATTATCTTTTGAGCTAATCTTCTCGACAGGAATAGCGCCAATTTGTGTCATGGTGTCTCGCCATTTAAAACGCGGCGAACTGGACCAAAACTAAGGCGATGTTCAGGGCAAATACCAAACGCGCTTAAAGCAGCATAGTGGGTAGGGGTCGGATAACCCCTATGTTGATTAAAACCATACTGAGGAAAGCGCAAATGGAGTTCATTCATTTGCCGATCACGCGTTACTTTAGCCAAAATCGAAGCCGCTGAAATTGCCGGTTCTTTTGCGTCGCCTTTAATAATTGCTGCAGCTGCAATTGGTAGAATTGGGCAACGATTCCCATCAATTAAGGCCTTATCAGGCCAAGCCCCCAAGGCGAGAGCTAAATTTTCTAAGGCACGTTGCATCGCCAACATCGTGGCTTGCAAAATATTTAATTGATCAATTTCTTGCGCACTTGCTTCACCTACCCCCCAAGCTTTAGCCTTAAGCATAATTTCGGCATACAAAAGATTGCGTTTAGCTGGAGTTAATTTTTTTGAATCTTGCAAACCCAAAATTGGCTTTAGCGGATTTAATAATACTGCACCAGCTAAGACTGCACCTACCAAAGGTCCTCTACCTGCTTCATCAACGCCACATACCCAGCACCCCTCTTCAATTGCCGAGTAGAAAGTAATGGCTTTGGTGTTCATCTCTTAGCGCTCGTCACTGCGTTCTCAACTTTTTATTCATCATCTCGTGGATAACTTTTCAGCTAAAACCTGAGCAACCAACAAAGCAGTTGGCTGACGCAATTCAAGGTGCATGGTCTCAAAACGTTGTCGTAAAGCAACTACCTTAGCGGGATGATGCAGCCAATCAAGTAAAGCACGAGCGAGGTTAGCAGGTTGTGCTTGCGACTGTAATAATTCGGGCACTACGAATTCACCACACAATATATTTGGTAAACCCACATAGGGCAAGTAAGCCTGGCGTTTCATCAGTTGTGCTGTAAGCCATGGAACTCGATAAGAAATGACCATTGGTTTTTTCCATAAAGCTGCCTGCAAGGTAGCGGTACCGCTGGCAATTAACACGACATCAGCCGCCTCTAAAATTAAATCGGCATGGCCATCAAGTAAAAAAATTTGTAAACTAGGATGCTGCGCCAAGGTTTGCCAGCGTAGTTTTTCTAGCGCAGGACGTAAATGGGGTGCGGCAACTGGAATGATAAAGATTGGCTTATCACCCTCTAGTTGTTGAGCTAATACGGGCAGTGTCGCAAAAAAAGTTGGGGCAATTAAATGAATTTCAGAATGACGACTGCCTGGCAAAACTGCAATTACCTTTGCGCTACCCATCAGCTCTAGACTGCTTTCGAGCTTAACAAGACTAGCTCGAGCAGTAGTAACATTTGGCTCGAGCGGTATGGCGCTAGCCAAAGGATGGCCAACATAGGTTGCCGCAATACCGGCGTCCTCATAAATGGCTTTTTCAAAAGGAAAAATGCACAACATATGATCAACCGCCCGTTGGATTTTTTTAATTCTTCCACCGCGCCAAGCCCAAATCGATGGGGAAACAAAATGCACAGTAGGAATACCGGCGGCACGCAATTTTTCTTCAACCCCTAAATTAAAATCGGGGGCATCAATACCTAAAAAAACATCTGGCCGTTTAGTCGACAATAAATCATTAATAAGGGCTTTACGCAGGCGCAGTATTGCTGGTAGTTGCCGTAATGCCTCAACATAACCCCGCACGCTTAAGATCTCCATTGGCCATAAAGATTGCAAGCCTTGGGCCTGCATTAATGGGCCACCAATACCATATATGGACAAGCCCGCCATTGCAGGTATTTGCTGCAAAGCTTGCAGGCTTGAAGCCGCCAATAAGTCGCCCGAGGGTTCGCCTGCGACACATGCCAAGGTTGGCAAAGTAAACCTAACGAATAATGCCGCGCGTTGAAGCGGCAATAAAAGCGTGAAATTCAGTCAAACGTATGACGGTGGCAGGATCTAAATCGGGGCTTTCAGACAAGGCCAAAATGGCTAATTTAGCATCTTCAAAACTAAGGCCATCTTTATAGAGTAATTTGTAGGCTTGACGTAAAGCCATAATGGTTTCAGCGGAGAAATCGCGCCGTTTTAAACCTTCAGTATTAATACCGTGAGGCGTTGCTTTATCACCAGCAGCAATTACGAAGGGTGGAATATCTTGCACTAAAGCCGAGGCACCACCCAACATTGCATGTTGCCCTATGCGCACAAACTGGTGCACCCCTGTCATGCCACCCAAAATAGCCCAATCACCAACTTCAACATGACCAGCTATTTGTGCATTACTAGCAAAAATAGTGTGATTGCCAATTTGGCTATCGTGGGCGATATGCACATAAGCCATAATCCAATTGTCGTTACCAATTCGCGTTACACCGGTATCTTGCGCAGTTCCAACATGAATCGTGGTAAATTCGCGAATCGTATTCCGGTCACCAATCGTCAGTTGCGTGGCTTCACCGCGGTATTTCATATCTTGCGGGGCACCGCCAAGCGCTACAAAATGGCCAATTACATTTTCAGTACCTAAACTAGTTCGACCTTCAATTACCGTATGCGAACCAATTTTGCTTCTAGCCCCAAGAACAACATCAGGACCAATAACTGCATAAGGACCAATTTCTACCGCAGCCCCAATTTGCGCCCGAGGATCAACAATCGCCGTCGCATGAATCTGCGTCATGCAACACCTTTTTTACGCACAGCGCACGTAATATTGGCCTCAGCAACCAGTTTGTCATCTACGGTTGCACTCACTTGAAATTTATAAATACCTGCTCGTTCGCGCTCATAAATAGCTGTCATGATTAGTTGATCACCTGGCACTACGGGTTTTTTAAAGCGCGCATTATCGATACCAGCAAAGTAATATAAAGAGTCTTCTTGTTGAGATTCTGAAAATGTCAGTAAAGCTGCAGTCTGCGCGAGCGCTTCAATGATTAAAACTCCAGGCATAACTGGCAGTTCTGGAAAGTGTCCCTGAAAAAAAGGTTCATTGACGGTCACGTTTTTGAGCGCCCGAATACTCACGCGGGGTACCAAATCTAATACCCGATCAACTAATAAAAAGGGGTAGCGGTGTGGCAGTAATTTCAATATCTGATTAATATCGATCAAAATAGGCTGGGTCATAAAAATTGTGTACTCGTCAAGAAATTCAAGGAAAAGATTTAATGATCAGAAGGCGTTTTACCGCGCTCTAAAAAACGCAGTCGTTGGCGTATTTTATCCAGTCCGCGCAAAATCGCTGCATTTTTCTCCCAAGCCGCGTGTAGCATCGAAGGATAGACGCCAGTAAAGTGCTGCCCAGGCTCGGTAATTGATCGAATAATCGCCGTGCCACCCGAAATAGTCGTGCGATCAGCAATTGTGAGGTGCCCAGCAAAACTGGCGTAGCCACCGATCATGCAGTGGCTGCCAATCGTCGTACTACCCGAAATACCTACACAACCCGCCACTACGGTATATGCGCCGATCTGCACGTTATGGCCAATTTGTACTTGATTATCAATCTTACAGCCCGTACCAATTCGGGTTTCATGCATCGCTCCGCGATCGATGGTGCTTGAAGACCCAATTTCAACATCATCCTCGAGCACTACCCGACCCGTTTGAGGGATTTTTACCCATTCACCAGCAGTAGCAGAAAAATCAGGCGCAAAACCAAAGCCATCAGCTCCAATGACCGTACTACTATGAATGATGCAACGCGCGCCAATTTCGCAGCCATGGTAAATCGTACACATTGGCTGCAAAATGCTATCGCTACCAATGCGCACGCCAATACCAATTGAGGTATTGCCCACGATAGTCACTCGCTCACCCAACACAACGCCAGCGGCAATTTGCACAAACGGGCCAATATGGCAGGATTGCGGCACGATTGCCGAAGCATCGATCGCTGCTTGTGGATGTATACCAGCGGCATATTGATGAGCAGTGCTACGCGCAAATAATTGTGCCATGCGAGCAAACGTTGCATAAGGATTTTTTGCCACGATAAAGGTGCGTAGTTTAGTGCTTGCAGCTTGAATAAACTCGAGATCGGTACGACTCACAATCAAAGCGCCTGCAGAACTCGCTAAGGCCTGTGGGCGATACACTGGATTAGAAAGAAAAGCGATATGCTCGGCTTGCGCGTGCTCAAGTGGGGCTAAGCCTATGAGCTCCGCAGAGCCATCACCCACCAACTCCGCATGAAACTGTTTAGCCAGTGCGATGGCGGTGGGCATGAAACTTACTTGAGGTTATTTAAAGCCTTGATGACATCATCTGTAATGTCAACTTTTGGGCTTACGTAAGCAGCATCTTGAACAATTAGATCAATTTTTCGTTGTTCGGCAATTTGGCGCAATATCACATTAGCCTTTTCGGCGATCTTGGCGCGCTCTTCGAAATTACGTTGGTTCAAATCTTCGGTAAATTCGCGTTGTTTACGCTGCAGCTCACGATCTTGATCAGCTAACTCACGTTGTTTACGAATACGGTCAGCCTCAGACATTACCGCCGCATCGCGATCTAATTTTTCGGCTGAAGTTTTAATTTTTTGCATAGAGTCACGTAACTCATTTTGACGTTTAGCAAACTCAAGCTCGAGTTTTTTTTGTGTTGCTTTAGCCATATTAGATTCGCCAAACACTTTTTCTACACTCACTACAGCAACTCGAGTGGTGGGGAATTCTTGAGCATTAACTGCAAACCCAAATAAAGCAAAGATAGCTAAAAAGCTAGTCGACAAACCTCTCGGTAAATAACGCTGCTTCATAAGTCTTCCTTAAAACAATTAAAGGTAATTAAAACGCTGTGCCAATTTGGAACTGTAAACGCTGGATATTATCATTTGGCTGTGATTTGATCGGTATGCCATAGCTAAATTTTAATGGTCCTAACGGAGATATCCATTCTAAACCTATGCCATAAGAATACCTTAGAACGAGGTTTATGTTGGTGCCAAAAGCGTTTCCGCCATCGGTAAAGACGAAGCCACGTAAGGTTTTATCGTTACCAGACCCAGGAAACGGCACGGTATATTCAAGGTTAGCCACAATTTTAGACTGTCCGCCAGTAGGCTGAAAATTGCCAGTATCTGGATTAAAGTACTGCGGCCCAAGGGAACCAGGGGAGTAACCCCTGACCGAGCCAATACCACCCACAAAGTAGTTTTTCGTAATTGGGAAGGGGTATTTACCATAAGCCTCGCTATATCCAGTCTCAAAGTTAAAAGCCAAAATATGCGCTTTTGAGAATGAGTGGTATTGCTGATATTTGCCAAAAATACGGTAATACTGCATATTTGCCACTGGCGTACCTACTTCGCTCGATAAGCTCATTAAAGACCCAACCGAAGGCACTAGCGCGCTGTCGCGCCCATCACGAGTCCAGGAGGCTGTAAGTGGAATATTAAAGGTAGTCAGGGTACCCGGAATTGCCACCCCATAATCTGTTACATAAGTTTGGTACGGCACGGGGGTACTAGTGGTGGCATTAATTTGATATGCCTCAACTGCAGTTCCAAAAAAGACTCGATCTACCTCAGAGTAAGGCACCCCAAAACGTAAGGTACCGCCGGCACTTTTAATTTGGTAGCTTGGATCGCCCGTGTAATACAGTGGTTTAGAAGAACGGTAAAACAAATCGGTATAGCGACTAATGCCATCATCAGTAAAGAAGGGATCGTATTGCGACAAAACAAAGTTTTGATTAATTTTGCCCAAGGAAACATTTAAACCAATCGCTGTACCAGTTCCAAAAGCATTTTCTTGGTTAATACCTGCGGTTAAAATAATTTTTTCAGTCGACGAATAGCCAGCACCCAAACTAATTGAACCAGTTGGCTTTTCAACCACCTTAACTTCAACATCTACCTGATCAGGCGAGCCTGGCACATCTTTAGTCATGATATCGGCTTCATTAAAGTAACCTAAGCGATTAATCCGCTCTTTAGATAACTGAATTTTGTCGCTATCAAACCAAGAACTTTCAAATTGCCGTATTTCACGGCGAATCACAATATCACGGGTGCGTGAGTTACCAGTAACATTAACTTGACGAACATAGACCCGACGACCAGGGTCGATTACCAAAGTTAAATCAACCTCACTTACATCTTGCCTTATATCGGGTTGCGGACTAACCGAAGCAAAAGCGTAACCATAAGATCCTAATAAGCCCGAAATGGCCTTAGTACTCTCGGCCAATTTTGCCGATGAATAGATGTCACCAGCCTTAAGAAGTAATAATTTATTAAGCTCTGCCTCTTTGCCGAGTAATTCACCAGCGAGCTTAACGTCTCTCACTTTAAAGCGCTGTCCTTCTTTGACGCCAATGGTCAGGTAAATACCTTTTTTATCTGGAGTAATCGAAACCTGGGTTGACTCGATTAAGAACTCTAAATAACCACGATTTAAATAATAGGAGCGAATCGATTCTAGGTCAGCAGTCAGTTTTTGCTTTGAATACAAATCATCATTGGTATAAAAAGATAGCCAACCTTTTGCCTTCAGTTGCATTTCGTCGCGTAAAGTACCTTCGCTAAAAACTTTATTACCAATAAAATTAATTTCTCGAATTTTTGCTACAGGACCTTCATCAATATTGAAATAGACTGAAACTTGGTTGCGCTCCATCGGAGTAACTGTGGCCACCACTTCGGCCGCAAACAAACCCTTACTAACATATTGGCGCTTTAACTCCTGCTCGGCTTTATCAATCAAGGCCTTATCATAAAAACGTGCTTCGGCAACCCCTACTGCCTTTAACGATTTGCGCACAATCTCTTGATCAAACTCTTTCATGCCAGTAAATTCAATGCGATTAATCGTAGGTCGTTCATCAACGCTAATAATTAAGATATCGCCCTCCTCCTGAATTTGTACATCACGAAAGAAGCCGGTACCGTAAAGGGCGCGAATTGCTTCTGCGCCCTTTTCAGGAGTAAATTTATCGCCAACCTGTAAGGGCAGATAACTAAACACGGTGCCTGGCTCAACGCGTTGAATACCTTCTAAGCGAATATCTTTAATTACGAAACCACCTGTTTCTGGCGCACTAGTTAAAGTGGGTGGCGTTTTAGTGACCGTATTTTTTGGCGCAGCGCTAGGTGCCTCAGTGGTAGGTCCTGGCGCATTTTCAGGTAAAGTTTCAGTAACCAGATTGCTATTTGTCTGCGCAACAGCATTAGTAATTCCAAAAAACGCCAAGCCCGCTAGAGCAATAGGAACTGCATAAAGGCATGAGCTTAGGCGAATTTTAAGTCTCATATTCTGGTGGACTCAAGGCGAAAAATAGCGTTGAAAATCATTAAACAAAGCCAACAGCATCAGAAACGTTAACACGATAAAACTACTTTTTTGTAAGACCGCTTGTAGAGCCTCTGGCAGGCGCCGACCCGACACCATTTCCCATGCATCATACAGTAGCTGACCACCGTCAAGCATCGGCAATGGGATCAAATTTAGCAGCCCAATACTAATACTTAAAAGTGCTAAAAACGCTAAATACGGTTGCCACCCCACCTGGGCAGACTTACCAGCCATATCAGCAATACTCAGCGGGCCGCCTATTTGCGCTAAGGAAGTGCTGCCTGTGACTAGCCCTAGCATCATGCGGGTTGATACCTTAGTAATTAACCATACTCGCTCTGCGGCATAAAACAGTGCTTGAAATGGAGGTAATTGCAGCTCAAACCATTTTGGTGGATTACCCACCAGTGGAAAAAGTCCTAACTCGCGAAATACATCTACCTTAGGATGTACTTCTGGCAATTGATTGCTTAAAAAGCGCACTACCGATTTACTACCCCGTAGGTTCTCAATTTCAAGAGCAAAGCCTTCGTGTGCCGTAATGCTATCTAATAAATACCAACGTAAAGCGTTCCAACTGACCACTGCAGTAAATACACTTATTCCATCCTTACTATTTTCCTCGCTAGCAATATTTTTCCAACCAATCACTCGGTCTCCAGCACTTAACCCAACTTTAGCTGCTAGTGAGCTGGCTGGCGGGGCTTGTAACTGCGCAGGCAATTGTGCTACCCCAGTAAAATAAATCAAAGTCAAAAGCAACCATGCCAGTAAAAAATTAGCGAGCGGGCCAGCCGCAACAATCAGAGATCTTTGCCATAGCGGCTTCCGATCAAAATCACCAGCTTGCTCAGCTGTCGAGATATTTTGTTCTGCATCTCGCCCATTCATTAATTTCACATAGCCACCTAAAGGTAGCATCGCAATGACCCATTCAGTTTGCTGACGATCGCGAAAAGTAAAGAGTGGTCTGCCAAAACCAATTGCAAAACGCAACACCTTAACGCCACAACACCGTGCAGCAAAATAATGGCCGAACTCATGAAAACTCACTAAAATGCCAAGGGCCAATATAAAGGCTAACAAGGTAGTTAAGGCTTGCATGGTCTACTGACCGCGCAATCGAGCTAAACATTGCCCTGCAATTCGCCTAGCTGTTTGATCGGCATCTAACACCTCTGCTAAGCTAAGCGCCTTACTTACGGGCACTTGCTCGAGCACTTGCTCGACGAGTTGAGCAATCTGTAAATAAGCTAGCTCAGTAGCTAAAAAGGCGCCTACTGCAACTTCATTGGCTGCATTTAATATTGCTGGGGCAGTTCCACCTAGCCGCGCTGCTGTAAATGCTAAAGATAAACAAGGAAATTGATTTAAATCAGGTAAGGTGAAATTTAAAGCGGATAACTGTGTTAAATCAAGTGGCGCTACACCAGCGCTAATTCGCTGTGGCCAAGCTAGCCCATAGGCAATGGGAGTTCGCATGTCGGGTTGACCCATTTGGGCAATTACCGAGCCATCACGATACCGCACCAAAGAGTGCACTATGCTTTGCGGATGAATTAATACCCGAATTTGCTCCAACGGCACCGCAAATAACCACCGCGCCTCAATCACCTCCAAACCTTTATTCATCATCGTAGCTGAATCAACCGAGATCTTGCGACCCATTACCCAATTGGGATGTGCACAGGCTTGCGCAGGTGTAATCTGAGCTAAATCGGCTCTGGAAGTAGTGCGGAAAGGTCCGCCAGAGGCGGTTAACCATAGTTCTTCTACTCCACACTCTGCTCTTGCTACTTCACTTTGCAAGGCATAAAAGTTGGCCGGTAAACATTGAAAAATTGCATTGTGCTCACTATCAATCGGAATTAATTCCGCAGCACTATCTCGCACCGCTTGCATGAATAAATCGCCCGACATCACTAAAGCTTCTTTGTTGGCCAATAAAATCCGCTTACCCGCTTGCGCTGCAGCCAGCGTA
>CAJASX010000031.1 GCA_903944725.1 uncultured beta proteobacterium | reverse complement strand
GTTTTGTAGTGCAACCTTAAGCGAGCGTAGATATCCTCAAAATCATAATTCGGTAGCCTTACGGGCTTAGAGCTTGGAAAGCTGCCTTGTGCGGCATTCTCAGCAACTTGCTTAGCGTTCTTAAAAGCTCTGCTGGTTAGGATTGCTAGATGCTCTTTACTGTCCGCGTCTTCAAACTTCTTTTTGGATTCTTTTAAGTCGAGTGTTTTAGCATGCTTAGCGCTAACTCTAGCCCATAAGCCTACTTTCCATAATGGCATATCAGGATATTGGGCTTTGGCCATTAATATGCGTAACTGTATAAACAACGGTTCGGAGCGCAGGCGTTTAGCTGCTAATGCTTTACCCGCTCGCTTTGATTTGCTTAGTAGCGGAACCTTAGAACTATCGATTAGCTTTGATATTTGTCTAAGTAGATCAGCCTTAGGCATACCTAGGGGTACACCTAGCACTAAGGATATTGGGCTGCCTTCAGTAGCACGTGTTTTGGTTAAGTAATGCTCATAGACCTTGTTAAACATCGGTTCAAACTCTTCATCTTTTTCAATGCGGGCGATTTGTTTGACTAAAGGTTTGCTAAATGGGGTGCCGTAGATATAAATGCCACGTGCTTGCCACCAATCATCAAATGACTGTGTAGAGATATCTCCAAATTGATCGTAAGTGGCTAGTACGGCTTGAAACTCAGTAATCACAGCCTGCTTATCAATGGTAGATAGCGTTTTACCTTCAGCTTCATATAGCTGGGCAATGAGCTTGTTTTGGGTTTTCTTATCTAGATTCTTGTGGCGAATAAGTCTTGCTAGTTTATAGCTTGGGCTAATCCTTAAGAACTCGACCATCAGCATTACATAGCCTTGAATACCTTTGGTAGACCAGTCTTTCATGGTTCGGCCAGGTAGGGTGTTGGTGCTTTTTTGGGCTTTATTCATACAAATATATTAACACTTAAGAGATAGGATTAATAGGCAATTCAAAGAAAGTGCTAATAATAAGAAACTACCTATACAGCAATTTCGCTGTTTATATAGGAGTTTTAAATGAATGTATCTACACAGACTTTAACTTCAGGCCCAGATTTAGTGACCCATCTAATTACACCAATCCATAACAGCTTCTTTGGTAATTCCAATAGCTTTAGTGCTGCATACCAGGCTATGGACTTTAGCGTCTTAGAGGAAAACTATGCGAACGTAGAGAAGTACATACAGGGTATTTGTAAGGGTGAATATCGTAGCGTGATTGTGAATGGCCCTCCAGGGGTTGGCAAGTCATACTCGGTAGATGCTTATCTACAGCAGTATGCACAAGAAGATACTTATAAAGTTGTTGCTGGGCATATGACGCCCTTAAGTTTGTATATCAATCTACATCAATATCGCCATGCAGGCGATGTACTGGTGCTTGATGATATTGATTCAGTCTTTAGCAAAATTGAGGGTATTAACTTGCTAAAAGCAGCAATGGACACCAAACCAGTGCGTCGTATTAACTGGGAAAGCACTAGCTCCACGGTGGTTAATCTTGGCCTACCCGGTGGATTTGACTTTAAGGGTAGCGTGGTCCTGATTTCTAATATTGGGTTTAATCGTAAGCAAAGCAAGCTCCAAGAGCATTTGGATGCGCTTAAAGATCGTAGCTTTAGTCTAAGAATCTCAGATAGTACCAATGAGGAGTTGTATCAACAGGTCTGCTTCATGGTGATTAAGAAAGAATTGTTAAAGGCTTTTAACTTATCTGGCGAGCAACAGTCAGAAATTTTGGATTACATAAGCGTCAATCTAGAAAATATCCATAAGATTAGTCTGCGTTTAGCTATGAAATTAGCTAGCCTAATGAAAGCAAATCCTACTGATTGGCGCTCGATGGCTGATAGCGGCTTGCTATCTGGCGACTTAGCTTAAGGAGGCGCTGCATATGAAACGCGAAACTTTGTATGTCACGATCTTTAATGGGACGAAAGTCCCATTTGAGGAGTTTGAAAAATGGTCGCCCCGTAAGCAGCTGATGAATGGAGATCATCCAATACATCATGTTAAATGGGGGTTGAATCATGCAGACAAGATGAGTGAAATTGTTAAAGCTCAGTATCAGGCCGGTACTCGCATCGATAATTGGAATTACGGTAAGCGTAATGGCCAGTCTGTAGCTGTGATGACTCCTGCAGGAGAGTTTGAAACGCTTAAGGGTGCAACTACATTCTATAAGATTGATTTAGCAACGCTAAAGGAGTGGATTGAGAGTAGGCCAAATGAGTTTTATTACATCAATCCATTGTCAGCAGAAGAGATCCATAAGTTACGCCCAGGCAAAAGAGCTGTTATCACACCGGCTGGAAAATTTGAAACAATTAATAGTGCTGCTCGACATTACAAGATCAGTCCTCGGACCATGAAAACGTGGATACGAACAATGCGAACGGAAGAATTTAAATATGCTTAATTTTTTCTGTACTTTTAATCATTTTGAAAAATTGTTCGTACTTAAGGAGATGTAAATGAATTCCAAAAATCTATTATTCCAAGATTCAATTTCTGAATCTAATGATTTTGATATCAATATTGATATGCATTTTAGTTTTTCTAGAGAGCGTTTAAATGAGCTCTTTTCAGAAAAACAACTAGAAGTAGCTAAAGTTGCGCGTAATTTGACTGATGACGAATGTCAGGATTTAATATGGGCACTATCTGAGTATATTGAAGAGCAGTTATACGATATGTACTCTGAAAATCTTGATCAAGACGGCTACATTGATGAATTTATCAATGACCGACTTCCTAAAGTTAGCTAGCAAATCCAGCCATACTCAGTAACTTTTCAACTTCCCTTAAGGCCAACTCTGTGTTGGCTTTTTTTACGCCCTTAGCATCTACAGAGGTAAACACATATCGGCCTTGTGTAGTGATCTTAATTTCAACTCGACCTAATTTTGTGGCAAATTGATAGCTCACATTAAACCTCGGTGCTAGCTCTCCCTTATAAGATTTGTGCATTGCTGTGACTTTAGCCTTAGCAGCTTTTGTCAATGTCCAATAGCCATTCAAATCCGTATCGCAGCGTTTGATTAAGGTCTTGATCGCCGCTTGCGCATCCTTTTTAGATAGTTTTTTTAGTTGCGGTAATTCTTTTGTTAGGTCCTCACCAGCATCCAGTCTAGTTTTCACTTGTTTGAAGTGCGATAGATCACAAGCGCGATCCAAGCTCTGCTTGAGCGCTGTATTGGCTTTGAGTTCAAAGAACTGTTGAATAAATGGAGTCATCAGATCACCATAGCCGTGAGGTATTGCAGTAAGTTGAATGTATTCATGATTAGGCTGCTTTACTAAGTGCTTGATTGAGCTCGTTCTTGAGCTCTTGAGTGGCCTTGGTATTAGCTTCTGCTAAGGGCAAATAGACCCCAGTTGTCACGCCTACCAAACTCAAAACATCACTACGAACGGGACTCGCTTGCATGTATCTGCGGATCTCCTCTGATTCTGAAGTTTTAGCATTAGGTATTTCGCCAGCCAATTGCTCGGCAATCATGAGTGGCTTTAAGTGACTATAGTGGCGCTCAATCATCAGGACACTAGTACCCATTTGATTGGCTAGTTGCCCAAAGCTCACACCTTCTAGGATGCGCTGCGTCGCGTAGTAATGACGCAGGCTATATAAACTTCTGTCTTTGCCATCCTTATCACCCTTACTCATGCCTGCAGCAATTAAGCAGTCGGCAAAAGTATGGATCAGGTTATATGGCATGGTGCCATCGGCCAATCTAAAGATATGGGCATCTGTCTTTTTAGTAATCAGCTCTTCTAATGTTAAGTCCTTAAATTCAGGCTGCAGTTCTCGTAGCTTATCCAGTAGTGGCCAGAGTTCGTTTCGCGCTATCAGTGTTCTTGTGCCGCGTTTTCCCTGGGGTAGGGTGATGTGAATAACCCGCATGCTGGGCTTTTGAATAAATTCAATGTGCTTCCATTTGAGTTCTTTAGTCTCAGTGCCAGGACGCACGCCAGTACAGGCCACAAAAGTAATATATAGGCCGAGTAATTCACGCATCATCTGACTCTTGGATTTGTCTGTGGCTTTCATCCACTTTTGAATGAATTGCTGGAGTTCAATGAGTTCATCAGTACTAAAGATGCCTCTAGCTTCTCCCATAGCGCCAGTATTTTTGGTGCTGGGTCGTTGACTTTCGTGCAGTTCGCCTTTTTCAATGGCGTAGTCGAAGATGGCGTTTAGCGCAGCATTATGGTTGTTCTGGGTTGAGGCTTTGAGTTCATAGCCCACTAGCTCAGTACGCCAGCGGTGAAACTCTGACATGAGTGCAGGGGTGATGTTGTCTATATTGTGTTTCCCAAAGAAGGGAATTAGGTATGTATCTATTGCGCGGTAGTAATCCGCGTAGCTCTTTTTGCCCGTTCCAGCTTTGACATCTGCCTTGAAATTGGCGCACACAACTTCGGCAATGGCTTTGAACTTTTTACTAACAACTGAGAGGCCGCGTTTTTCTAGTACACGAGCCTCGTGAAAGAGGTCTTCAGCAAGCTGTTTTGCATCACTTAAATCAGCTGTTCCACTGCTTTTTCTGTACCACTTTTTAGCTGAGCCAATTTTGTAATGTACTTGCCATAAAGCAGAGCGCGAGCGACGTACTAAGCGTAACTGCTTATCTCGTAAAATAACGCTTTGGTCTGATTTAGCTGACATTCTGGCTTATATTCCCTAGTTTTATCTAGTATAACATAAGTGGAACAAAAAGTGAAGTGTGTAATGAGTGTGTAATGAATTTTAGACATAAAAAAATGGCCTACATTGCTGTAAGCCATTGTTTCTAAAACTAATTTTGGTGGGTCGGGCGGGATTCGAACCCACGACCAACGGATTAAAAGTCCGCTGCTCTACCGACTGAGCTACCGACCCAGAAAGAAAGAAATTATAGCAATTTGTTGCTGGACTTCTTGAAGATCGCTACCCACCCCAATGAATCAAGAGTTAACACGTCTTGCTACAGGTGGATTTTTAG
This sequence comes from uncultured beta proteobacterium, assembly GCA_903944725.1. Taxonomy (GTDB): domain Bacteria; phylum Pseudomonadota; class Gammaproteobacteria; order Burkholderiales; family Burkholderiaceae; genus Polynucleobacter; species Polynucleobacter hahnii. The sequence goes on along the minus strand of CAJASX010000031.1, from coordinate 3,155 downwards.
CAAAGTAGTCTTTAATTCCCTTCAAAATGGCATCGGCAATGCGGTCTTGGTAGGCTTCATCATTTAGCCTGGCCTCTTCTTCTGGATTGCTGATGAAGGCAGTTTCTACCAAAATAGAGGGAATATCGGGCGCTTTTAAGACTGCAAAGCCGGCTTGCTCTACTTTGCCTTTATGTAGGGCGGCAAAACCACCAATTTGTTGCAGTATGGCCTGCGCTACTTGCATAGAGTCTTTAATTTGCGCCGTTGTTGACATATCTAAGAGAAGATTGGCTACTTGAGCATCCTTAGTTTTGATATTGATCCCACCTATTAAATCAGAGGCATTTTCTTTATTCGCCATCCAGCGGGCAGCAGTGCTTGAGGCTCCTTGTTGCGAGAGGGCAAATACCGAAGCCCCTTTGGCATTGGGCTGAATAAACGCATCAGCATGAATTGAGACCAATAAATCGGCCTGTACTTGGCGTGCTTTTTGTACTCGTACTCCTAGTGGCACGAAATAATCGCCATCTCGCGTGAGGTAGGGGCGCATATAAGGAACATTCTCGATTTTATCTTTTAAGCGTTTAGCAATCGCTAGTACTACCTGTTTTTCCTTAGAGCCACGCGCACCAATTGCGCCAGGGTCTTCACCGCCATGGCCAGGATCAATCGCAATAGTAATTAAGCGTTTATAGCGGTTAGTGCCAACCTCTTTGTTTGGTATTACAGAACTTTTATTTGAAGGCAATTCTTTATTGGCAAATTCAGCAATTAAATCGGGTTGTGCGTTTAATTGTTCGAGGGCCTTTTCTTTGCGGGTACTGTTTTTTACTAACTCCATTAAGGGGTCGGGTGGGGTGGCTGAATAAAGATCTAAAACCATGCGGTACTGGTATTCAGCAACTGGATTAAGCGTAAAAATTTGTGGCTTAACAGGTTCTTTTAAGTCAAACACCAAGCGCACTACATTGGGTTGAAATTGGCCTACCCGAATTTGTGACACATAAGGGTCATTAGGTTTCACCTTGGCCACCAAATCTTTTAAGGTGGAATTAAGCTCAAGCCCCTGCACATCAACCACTAGTCGATCGGGATTCGTTAGCATCTGTTGCGTAATGGGTAACGGTGTATCAGACTCTAAGGTAATGCGAGTGTAATCTTCAGAGGGCCAAATTCGTACACCCATAATCTTGGCGCCATACGCGATTTCATTGACGCCCAGCAAAATTAAAAATCCCGCCTTTTGCAGTCCCCCTAAACCCAAAACTGCTTTAGCAGACCGTCTTAAGGTGCGACGCTTCATCTGATTAACTGAAGAAGTTTTAGCTATCATGTTTAACTTAGCTTTCAAGCTTTAATACGATGCTTTGCCCTGCGGGAGAATGCGCAGTGATGTCAATGTCGCGTTCACATTCGGCTTGCCGTGCCTTAAGCGCAATAAAGAGATCAAAGACGGGCAGGGTACCCCCCGCTTTTTCCGGCCACTCTACTAAGCAAATGCCAGACGCGGCAAATAAATCGGCAAAGCCAGCCTCTTGCCATTCCAAGTCACTACGCATACGAAATAAATCAAAATGATGCAAAGCGATCGAGTGTTGCTCTACCGAGATCAAATAGGGTTCACACAAGGCATAACTAGGGCTTTTGACTTTACCCTGATGTCCCATGGATTGAATGAGGCTACGGGCAAAACTCGTTTTACCAGCGCCTAATTCTCCGCTCAGCGCCAAATTAAGGTGTGCGCTAGGTAATTCCTTGAAATATTGAGCCAGCGCTTGGCCTAGGGCTCTAGCTAGATCACCCGTTTCGCTTTCCTGCCTACAATGTTTACTTAATTGATTCAATGTGTACTTTGATATGAATATTGCATGGTTGCGTGAACAAGCCACTCTTTTCGGCTTTGACCGTTTGCGTATTACTGACACCTACCTCGGCGAGGCCACAGAGCGTTTGCATCACTGGCTAGCTGAAGGTCGCCACGGACACATGGATTATATGAGCCGTCATGCACTTTTGCGAGCCGACCCAAAATTACTCTTGCCTGGTACAGTACGCGTCATTTGTGTCAGCTTGAACTATCTACCCAATGATCATGACATAGAACAAGAATGGCGGCAATTAGCTAATCCTCGGGCTGGAGTAATTTCGATGTATGCCCGTGGTCGCGATTATCACAAAGTCTTACGTGGCCGCTTAAATGATTTTGCCAAAGCAATTGAAAGCCGTATCGGCCCATTTGGCTATCGTGTTTTTACTGATTCAGCGCCTTTAATGGAAGTAGAGCTGGCGCGTAAAGCAGGTTTAGGTTGGCGTGGAAAACATACCGTACTTTTAAACCGCGAATCGGGATCCTTCTTTTTTCTCGGTGAAATCTTGGTTGATCTTGCTTTACCCATTGACCCTGAGGAAGTACAGCACTGCGGCACTTGTACGGCTTGCATTGATGTTTGTCCTACTCAAGCAATTACTGCACCTTATCAGCTTGATGCGCGTAAATGTATTTCCTATTTAACAATTGAAAATCCTGCCACTATTCCTATTGAATTTCGTCGACCGATGGGTAATCGTATATACGGGTGTGACGACTGCCAATTAATTTGCCCATGGAATAAATTTGCCAAACGCGCTAGCGTACCTGATTTTGTAGAGCGTCATGGTTTAAGTGAGCAAACTTTACTGGCCTTATGGTCGTGGACTGATGTTGAGTTTGAGCAGCGACATGAAGGTAGTGCAATTCGGCGGATTGGTTATAGTCGCTGGCGGCGTAATTTAGCTGTAGCCATGGGGAATGCGCTAGCTAATTCGGCATTAAATTTAAACGAGTGTGCTGAAATAAGATTTGCTTTAACTCATGCTTTAGATAGTGCAGATGATCTAGTGCGCGAGCATATTCTGTGGGCTTTACAAGCAGAACCTACAATCTAGCTTATGACTACTGCTACACCTCCGCCACAAATCCCACAACCCTTTCTGACGCCGGGCTCTGAAGAGCTCAATGGAAATGAGCAAGCCCGTTTTGCTGATCGTAAAGAGGCTTTTTGGAGCGGCTTTCGGTATGCCGCTGGTGCTCCCGCAATGGTTCTGTTCGCTGGTATGCTGGGTTTTGGCGCAATGGCCAAGACAAATAATGTCGATCTCTGGTTTACCTCATTAAGTAGTTTATTGATGTTTGC
>CAJASX010000030.1 GCA_903944725.1 uncultured beta proteobacterium | reverse complement strand
TTTCAATCTCTTCATGATGAACTTTCATCGCAAGGAATATTGATCCTGCGCAATACCCAATTAAGGGAGCGGAATTCCCTTAGTTTTGCTGCCACCGCTGAATTGAGTTGTGTGATTCGCTCTGCCGAACAAATTCCCCTGCTAATGAGCGCTGTTCTAGTGGCAGGCATACCTTGGCGGGTTTTGGGAGGTGGTAGTAATGTGGTCCTACCTGCTGATTTGCCTGGCATCACCCTTCTGATGGAGATTGGTGGCCAAACGATTATTTCCACCGATCAAACTGTGACCCAAATTAGGGTCGGTGCGGGTGTGAATTGGCATGAGTTTGTTACTTGGTCTTTGGCACACGGTTTACCGGGACTAGAAAACCTGGCATTAATTCCAGGTACAACGGGTGCTGCCCCGATCCAAAATATTGGCGCTTACGGGGTTGAAGTGAGTGATCTGATTCAATCGATCACAGCCTTTGACTGCAACGCCCAAGCCTTTGTCGAAATGACACCTGACGCTTGTCAGTTTGCTTATCGCGATAGTATTTTTAAACGCCATCCACAGCGTTACATTATTTCTGCAGTAACGTTTTCATTACCTAAAAATTGGGTGCCTCAATTGCAGTATGCCGATTTAACGAATTTCTTTTCTTCACCAAAAAATCTGCCAAGCCCAACTGCAATTTTCGACGCAGTCTGTAGTATTCGGCAAAAAAAATTACCTGACCCCAAAGCCATTGGCAATGTGGGTAGCTTTTTTAAAAACCCGAGCGTTAGCCAAATTCAATTGGCCCAATTATTAAATGCTTTCCCTAGGATGATTACTTATCCTCAGGGTAACGGCTCGCATAAACTTGCTGCTGGGTGGTTGATTGATCAGTGTGGTTTTAAGGGGGCGCAGAGGGGCGCTGTTGGCGTCTATGAAAAACAAGCCTTGGTACTCGTTAATCTCGGTAAAGGTAGTGCTACAGAGCTCCTAACCCTAGCAAGCGAGATTCAAGCAGCGGTGCAAGATCGCTTTGGCGTGTTGCTAGAAATTGAGCCAGTTCTAATGTAGCTGAGGTCATGCTGACTGCGCTTATTTTTGCTTCACCACTCCCAAGACAATTTCTGCCTCGCCTTCTGCAAGCCTCACTTGAAGAGTTTCTTGCGGTTTTAATTCCAGCGGACTGCGCACTGCCTGAGCTTGCTCACCTAACCCACGCATAATGACCGCATAGCCCCGCTCAAGTGTGCGCTGGGGGTTAAGGGCTTCTAGCTGGGCGGCCAAATGAGTTTGGCCCTGTTGCCAACTTTCGACTCGCACTAACCATGATTGGCTTAAGCGTTGCCGTAAAAAAGTGAGTTGTTCGCGCATCCGTTCAGGATTAGGCAATGCATGATTTAATCGTAAGGCTAATTGATCTAAGGTTTGGGCTTCACGCTCAACCCGCAATGTCAGCCTTTGCAATAAAGCTTGCTGCAAACTAGCTAACTCACCCAGTAATTGATCACGACGTGGCGCAGCTAACTCGGCGGCACCAGTGGGTGTTGGGGCCCTGACATCTGCAACAAAATCGGCGATGGTGAAATCGGTTTCGTGACCTACCCCACACACCACCGGAATAGTTGACTCGGCAATGGCATACGCTAATTGTTCGTCATTAAATGCCCAAAGATCTTCGATGCTACCGCCACCCCGCACTAACAAAATAACGTCGACTTCAGCTGCTGTGTTGGCCGCTCTTAATGCGGTGATTATTCCAACTGGAGCTTCTGGCCCTTGTACAAGCGTGGGATATATCACGATCGGAATGTGCGGCGCGCGGCGCGCTAAAGTACTAAGCACATCTTTTAACGCTGCAGCTTGCGGTGAAGTGATGATGCCAATCGCGCGTGGATGGGAAGGAATTTCTTGTTTAGCTGCTTCGTCAAATAAACCCGCTTTCGCTAATTTTTCCTTGAGCTTAAGAAAAGCTTCGTAAAGACCGCCTAAGCCCGCTTTACGCATCACTTGCACAGTCAGTTGTACATCGCCACGGGGTATATATAAACCTAAGCTGGCACCTACCTCAACCAAATCACCAGATTGGGGCATAAAGCCCACTTGACCATTGCGGCCACGAAACATCACGCAACGAATTTGACCCTCTTCATCCTTTAATGAAAAGTACCAATGCCCGCTGTCATATGCCTTGAAATTAGATATCTCCCCGCTAACCCATACCGTATCGAAACGCTCTTGTAAGGATTCAGCAATAGCGCGGTTGAGCTCGCCAACAGTGAGTACCGACCTTGTTATTTCCGACATATTTATTCTTCTATGCAATAAAAATAAGGCTTCTAGGGCGATTTTTTTGTGCTTCTTTTGCCATACATATCCACAGGTGGAAAATTTCTTGCAGGTCAATATTGGAAGTAAACACTAACTTACCCAATGCGTGGCTTAAATCAGACATATTTTTTATAAATCCTTGATTTATATAGATAAATTTTACTATATTTGCCTTACTTAAAATTGATAAATTAATCACTTTATCGAAAAATCAATTACTTAGCTAAGTCAATTAAAAAAGTTTTGCACAGAGTTATCCACAGGCTTGGCTCGTACTTTCAGTTTAGTTTGCTAAAGTACTGAAAGTCTATGTATACCATCTTACTTGCAGCCGGTTGGCCCATTTGGCCTCTTTTAGCAGTCTCTATTTTTGGCCTAGCCATTCTGATTGAGCGAAGCTGGTATTTGCGTAAAAAAAGGGTTTTGCCGCCAAGGGTTTTGCAGGAAGCTTTCGAACTAGGTTTGCAGGTAAACCAGAGTGTTGCCGGCAAGCAATCTAACCCCCAGCTTCCCAACTTAATCCATTCGCTAGCCAACGCTTCACCAATTGGCTCACTGTTAGCTTGTGCTCTTGCGGAAAAGATGGCAGGACGGTCCCCTAACAATGCCTTAGAAGAGCTTCAAGCCACTGCTGAGGCAGTTTGGCTGAAGTTAGACCGCTACTTAGGAGCACTGGCTACTATCGCCACAGTAGCGCCTTTACTCGGCTTATTTGGCACAGTCGTGGGTATGATTGAAATCTTTGGCAGTCAAGGAAGTGCTGTTAGTAACCCCTTACAACTAGCGCATGGTATTTCAGTAGCACTTTACAACACGGCCTTTGGTTTATTAATTGCCATACCCGCTTTAGCTGCTTGGCGCCTGTTACGCTCGATGGCCGATCAACGCCAACGCGAATGTGAAGAATTTACCCGCCAGTTGTTTAAAAAGCTCTATCCCACTGCTAGTGATGAATAAAAATCAAGCTAACTTTGGGCGTTTTTCTTTAAGAAAAAATCAAAGCCTGCTGCGCAGTCGCGCTTCCAGCAGTGCCAATACAGCACCAGAAATTAATTTAATTCCATTTATTGATGTCTTACTCGTTATTTTAATTTTCTTAATGATCTCCACCACTTTTACGCGCTTTCAAGAATTAGCGATTGCCTTACCAAGCGCAAGTGGCGCTGATGCTGCAAATCAAAATCAACAAATTCATTTAGCAGTAAGTCGGGATGGGCGCTATGCTCTGAATGGTCGCATCGTCAGCAATGACCAGCTCAGCAATGCTTTAGCGCAACTGGCTAATGCTAAGCCTGCTGATGCAAAGTCTACTGACGCTAAGTCAGCCCTACAAGTAAGCATTGATGCTGATGCCCGCGCATCTCATCAGGCCGTGATGACAGCGTTAGAAGCCGCCCGTGATGCTAATTTAAGCAATATTGTTTTTACTAGCCAAACCAAATAATTAAATGCTAACGGCGCCACAATTTTGGGATAAACAGAATTTACTCAGCCGCTTGCTGAGTTATGCGCTGTGGCCCCTAGCGCTAATCTACGGTTGGTTCTTAAGTTTACGCAATGCAGCTCAAGATCTAAATTTTGCTAAAGCTGCGCCAGTACCTCTCATCATAGTTGGCAATCTTCGGGTTGGTGGCACAGGCAAGACCCCAATTGTGATTGCGCTCGCGCTACAACTGAAATCGCTGGGCTGGCACCCTGCAATTATTAGCCGTGGTTATATCAGTATAGATGGCAAGAAAAAGTCTTCGCACCACCATGCCACAACATTACGCGAAGCCACCGAAGTAACGCCGCACTCTGATCCCAATATAGTTGGCGATGAGCCCGTTTTAATTGCACAAAAAACCCATGGCACCATTCCTCTTTGGGTTCAGGCAAAACGGTGTAAAAGTATTGCCGCATTGCTCCAAAAAAATCCTCAGGTCAATGTGATCATTAGCGATGATGGTTTGCAGCACTTTGGCTTACCACGTTGGCCGGCCCGTGAAGGAGGTCGGGATCTTGAATTAGTAGTACGTGATAGCCGTGGTGAAGGTAATGGTTTCTTATTACCTGCAGGCCCACTTCGCGAACCTGCTCAGCGTGAGCGCGATGCCACACTAATGACTAGTGTTGAGATTGATGGTGGCACTGACCCCAACTATTTTTTAGAACAACGGGCTTTTTATCTCTTTCCAGAAATTGGTTTAGCTTATAGTTTGAATGATCATTCTTTGCAATATTCACTGGCAGAAATTGGCCAAATGTTTGCTGCCCCAGCGATCGTTGCTGTAGCTGCCTTAGGAAACCCCAGTCGCTTTTTTTCTTGTTTAAGAGAACATGGTCTAAAGCCGCGGTGTATAGCTTTGCCTGATCACAGTAGTTACTCGAGTGATTTTTTTGCTGCAATTAAGGCCGAATGTATTTTAATTACCGAAAAGGATGCCGTAAAATGCCGTCATATTGTTGATGAACGCATTTGGGTGGTGCCGATGAAAGTTACCCTATCAACTGATTTTATGAACTGGGTTACCTCGATCATTACTCGGCCTGATCCGCGGCAGAAATAAAGTAACTATTAACTCAGTAAATGAGCAAAAGGATAAGGAACATACATCATGGATAAACGCTTACTGGATATTTTAGTTTGCCCCTTGTGCAAAGGCCCGCTACATTTTGAGGCAAATAAAAATGAGTTGATTTGTAAGGCCGATAAATTAGCCTATCCGATTCGGGATGACATTCCAGTGATGCTAGTCGATGAAGCGCGCAGCCTGACGCCTGACGAAATCTTCTCTTAATTGCTTTTGATTTTTTCCTTCACCCCAAATACCAGATGAGTTCAACTGCTGCATTAGATGAATTCATTGTGCTCATTCCAGCTCGACTTGACTCGACGCGCTTACCCCGTAAACCACTAGCTGATATTGCAGGTAAGCCCATGGTGGTAAGAGTGGCAGAGCAAGCCAGAAAATCAGCGGCGCAACAAGTATTGGTAGCAACCGATTCTGCTGAAATACAGGCGGCCTGTGAAGCGCATCAGATTTCGTGCGTGATGACAAGTACACATCATTTAACTGGTACCGATCGCTTAGCCGAGGTCGCTCAATTGCTTTCACTAAAACCAACTGATGTAGTCGTGAACGTGCAAGGCGATGAACCTTTAATTCCCCCTGCATTAATTAATCAAGTAGCACTAACTCTGGTAACGCATCCACAGATTGCAATTGCGACAGCTGCGGTAGCAATTGAGGAAGCTAGCGAAATTGCTAATCCTCATATTGTTAAGGTAGTACTTAATCAAGCTGGTGAGGCGATGTATTTTTCACGCTCTGTTATTCCCTTTTTGCGTAAAGCCTCGCCGAATATTGCCAAAGATGCTGCACCTTTGCCAACTTACCTGCGCCACTTAGGTATCTATGCCTATCGGGCTAACTTTCTTTTGGCTTATTCGCAATTAAGCGTCGCCCCCCTTGAAATTGCTGAATCATTAGAGCAACTGCGGGCTTTGTGGCATGGCTACGAAATTCAGGTCTGCTTGGCTACTCAC
>CAJASX010000029.1 GCA_903944725.1 uncultured beta proteobacterium | reverse complement strand
GCATACCAATATCTTGATTATTACCGCTTTAGAAAATGAGCTCGATCCTTTGCTAGTACCTAAGCGCTTTCATATCGCCCATACTGGTGCGGGCAAAATTAATGCCACGCTTGGTACCTTTAAAGCAATTCAAACTTTTCAACCTAAATTGATTATTAATTTTGGCACCGCAGGAAAAATCAATCAGCAAAACGCTGATCTTTCTGGCCTAGTCGAAATTGCCCATGTAGTTCAGCGCGATATGATGGCTGAACCCCTAGCGCCTCGTGGCCGCGTTCCCTTTTCTTCTCAACCCTTTATTTTTTCTTCACAGCATGGGTTTGCCATTTGCGGCACTGGTGATAGTTTTGTTATGGCTTCAGACCCCTGGTTGACTGAACAAAAAATTGATTTGGTTGACATGGAGCTTTTTGGTATCGCCTCAGCCGCTTATGACCAAGAAATTCCTTGGCGAGCCTTTAAGTACATCACTGATGATGCCAATGCTTCCGCGGGCAAAGAGTGGACCGACAAAATTGATCATGGCCAGAGTGCTTTTCTCAAGCTTTTAGAAGAGATTAAATAAATAATCATTTAAATCAATGACTTATTGATTTATGTCTGTTTAATTTACTTAATAGCTATTTAGAAGTTAGTTAATTTTAACTATCAAGACCATACAAAAATACGATTTCACTACCTCGGAATATCTCCATAATAGACGTCTGGTAATTCCAAAATACCTTGAGCAATTGAGGGTTTTGGACCTAACCCCAGAAATTAATTGATTATTTTTTAGGAGTAATACGATGGCTAAAACTGTAAAAGGTACTAAGACAGAACAGTCTTTAAAAGAGGCATTTGCTGGCGAATCGCAAGCAAACCGCCGTTATTTGTATTTCGCAAACATGTCTGACATTGCTGGAGCAAATGATGTTGCTGCAGTATTTCGTTCGACTGCAGAAGGTGAAACTGGTCATGCCCATGGTCACATGGAATATTTGATCGACGGTGGCGCTGGCGACCCAGGTACTGGCATGCCCGCTAAAACGGTTGAAGATGTTCTTAAAGCAGCTGTTGCTGGCGAAACCCATGAGTACACCGATATGTACCCAGGTATGGCTAAAACAGCACGTGAAGAAGGCTTTGATGAAATTGCTGACTGGTTTGAAACTTTAGCTAAAGCCGAACGAAGCCATGCTAATAAGTTTACTAAGACCTTAGAAGCCCATTTAGCAAACGCATAATTTGCTTTAGTTTTTTGTTACACGCATTACCAGCCGCCTGAGGATTTACTTAGGCGGCTTTTTTATTTCCGCTTTAAGGTTTGCAAAGATAGCTACTCTGCCTTGAGGGAATTACTCTTCTTTTAAAATACCAGCATGCTTAATGAAATTCCCGCTCGCGTGCGCTCTCTTGAAACTCGGTTTGATACTATCTTGCCCACCCTTGCAACTAAGGCTGATATTGCACAAGTGGAGTCTAGGCTTATTAAATGGGTTGCGGGCATAGGTATTGCCAGCATTACTGTAATGTTGAGTGTGATTAGTTTTATGTTTTCACACCTAGAAAATATTAGCCTTAATCAAGTGAATGCACATGCTATTGCGCCATCCCCAGCACCAATTATTATCAATATACCCTCGCTACCCAACGGTCAACAAACTCCACCCACTAAATAAAAAAGGCCTCACTTAAAAGTGAAGCCTTCTTACTGCCGCTAATAATCTACCAAGTAAAAGGTTAGAACCGCTAGGGCCCTCTTAATTAAGCCTTTTTGGCGTGTGCGGTACACCAGCCTTTAGCTGTTACTTGCTTACCAGCAAATAGGGTACAGCCACCCGCTGCTGCGCCAGCTTTACCGGTATACAAAGCACAGTTAGCGCAATTTTGGCCAGCGACAAACTTAGGGAACTTCGCTTTATCTACTTTAGCAGCATCTTCAACATAGCCAAGAGCAACTGCTTGGGGATCGGTTGTTGAAAGCATGGCTTGCGCTTGAGCACTATTGTTTAAAGCCAAGCTAGCAGCGCCTGCTGCGGACAAAATTATAAATTGACGACGATTGGTTTTCATGCGAGCTCCATTGGATTAAGAATTTCAATCGAGATCATAAAACATAAGTGCTTGGCCTTCTAAAGCCTTTCTATCTCATTGATTTAATTAACTTTTTTATTGAGAACGGTTCTCAACTCAGTTTATCTCCCTAACCTAAATTACGACTTACGCTGCACCAAGGCCAAGAATTCTCGGCGCAAATTAGAATCTTTCAAAAATGAGCCGCGCATGACGCTATTAATCATTTGGGAATCGGGATCTTTTACCCCGCGCCATTGCATACAGAAATGATCAGCTTCCATTACTACCGCTAAACCCGTTGGTTTAATTTTCTTTTCTAGAAGGTCGGCTAATTCAACCACTGCCTCCTCCTGAATTTGTGGGCGGCACATTACCCATTCGGTAATGCGCGAGTATTTTGATAGCCCAATAAGCGCGCTATCCTTATCGGGTAAGACTCCTATCCAAATCTTGCCCATGATGGGACACAAATGATGCGAACACGCACTGCGTACCGTAATAGGGCCAATGATCATGAGCTCATTGAGATGGGTGATATTAGGAAATTTAGTGAGTTCGGGTTGGCTGACATAGCGGCCATTGAAGACTTCATTGACAAACATCTTTGCCACCCGAAAGCTGGTATTACGCGTGTTGTGATCGCTTTCGGTATCGATGACTAAGCTTTCTAATACTCCCTGCATCTTCTGCGCAACTTCATCTACCAAGCCCTCGAGATCGCCCGGTTTAATAAATGCGGCAATGTTGTCATTCGCATGAAAGCGTGCTTTTTGTGCT
>CAJASX010000028.1 GCA_903944725.1 uncultured beta proteobacterium | reverse complement strand
GTTTTTTCAGTAATTTCGGCAAATTGTGGCGCCAAAATGGTACGCGCAGTTGCTCGCATATGAGCAATATGACGCCAGGCGACTTTGGCAGGCGGAATTCCTAAGGGATAATTAATGCCATCGGCATCCGTGAGTAAATTAGGTAGTTCTTGGCTAGCACTAGCAGGTCGATACCAGACAAAGTTATAGCGGCGTTTGCCAACTCGCGTATCGTTGCCTGAGCCAGCCACAGGGTAGCCAAGCATTTGCTCGCCACTAGGCAAGCAAAAACCAAAGTAGTTAAAAAGACTTGCCAAGGTGTAATTTGACAGCACGCTTTCATCGCAAACGCCACGCCACGCAATGTAACCGGCATATTCGGGCTGGACTGTAGGAGCAAGCTGGGCACGGACCCCTGAGCGAATGCCATCCGAGGCAATTAAGAGTTCAGCCTCATACTCGCTACGATCTTCGCAAGTAATTTTTACGACATAGTCAGTTTGACTAAGGCTAACTATCGTTTTGCCTTGTGTATATCGCTCGGACGGAAATTGATTTTTAAGTAGGTGGTAAAGCCTACTCCACGAGGTTAAGATTTGGGGCAAGTTCATTTCATCGAGGCATTCGCCATCAACTCCTAAGGTAACGCGTTTCTCAACCTGTACCCCCAGTGATTCGCTCGCGGGAACACCCGCAATGATCAGTGCTTCAGCCAGCGCATCGTGGGTCACGATGCCTGCTCCCCGGCCATCAAGCGAGCCTAAGGCCTTTTCCAAGATAACTACATCGTGGCCTTGACGAAGCAGCATATTGGCGACAAAAAGCCCGCCTAGAGAGCCACCTGCGATGATTATTTTTGCCATTGACAGTTTAGCCTGGTGCGTCTAAAGCTGCTTTTTCAGCAGCTGGATAATTGAGTTCAATGACAATACCATTGGGGTCATCGACAAAAATTTGGTGTAATTTTAAGACTGGTACAGTGCGTTCGCGATAAGGTATCGCCAGAGTCTTTAATTTGTTAAGCATGGCACCTAAGCCCGCCGCCAAGAAAGCAATATGATCGATTGCTCCAGAACCTTGCAAAGAAGTAGTATCGCGATCGCCTAAGTATTTTTGTAAACCCGCCGGATCATTTTTATCGATCGCAATGAGGTGGAGTACTGCATTGTTGTAATTATTGTCAGCGCCACTATATAGCCAAACTCCCGGAAAGGGAAAGTCGGGTCGCGGACCTTTTTTTAAATCTAATACTTGTGAATAAAAAGCCACTGTTTTATCAATTTCTAAACTACGAATGGAGAAATGATTTAGGGTTAAGGGAGCCATCATGACCTCGCTGAAGAAGCAAATAGGGTTTGTGCCGATAAAAGATAAGAATAGATTCGATCGCGAATAATCGCTTCATCGGTCTGTGGGGAGGATGCGCTATAAATTGCTTGTCCATAAATCCACCGACGAATACCAATATAGAAAATACCGCCGTGTAAACCCATGAGTAGTTCGAGCTCTCGGTTGCTCGGCTTGGTACGGGTATTACGTTTACAGTACTTTCTAGTTTCACGAATCAAGCGCGGGATTAAGCGGGAACGTAAAGATTCAAAAAATCGGTCGCTAATCGCATGGTCGCTAAGGCCAGAATAAATTAAAATACGTACAAAATCGTAAGTAAGAACGCTGGCGGTGTAATCAAGATAAAACGCATTTAACTTGGCTTCAGGCTGCAGTGTTTTATCGTCTAACAAATCTTCCCACTCAGTTTTCCAGCGCCGCTCAAAAACCTCTTGATAGACCTTTTTAATTAACGCCTCTTTAGTGGGGAAGTAATGGTAGAGCAGAGTATGGGCAATACCCAGTTCGTCAGTAAGGTTACGTAGCTGTCCATCCATCCCGTACCGAGCAAAAAATTGAATAGCACCATCGATAATTTGTTTTTGACGGTCGAGCGTATTCATCCTGCGCCGCAGGGCAGGGGGTTTGTCTAAAACGATGCAAGCTGTCAATTCCATGGCTTTAAGGGTTTATCCTCATTTGGTCTTATTGACCAAAAGTTCAATAATGGTTCATTGTTGATCACTTGGTTGATTAGACTCTATTCGTACAAACCCGAGGAGAATGAATGGAACTGAATGGCGAGCAGTTAATTGCCGCTTCTGTACCTGTGGTGTGGCGTGGCCTAAATGATGTAGCGATACTGGGGAAGGCAATACCTGGCTGTGAAGCCATTGAGCGGATTTCTCCCGAAGAAGTACACGCTAAGGTGATGTTTAAGATTGGCCCCGTGCGCGCGCGCTTTGCAGGTAAGCTTTTTCTTTCCGAGGTGGTCGATGAAAAATCATGTTCGCTGGCTTTTGAAGGCTCGGGTGGCGCAGCGGGTTTTGCTAAAGGTCGTTCGCGGGTTGAGCTCAGCTCTGCGGAGGGTGGCACCTTAGTGAGCTACACCACTGAGGCTTCAATTGGCGGAAAGTTAGGGCAAATTGGCGGTCGTTTAATTAGCGCATCAGCAAAAAAAATTGCCGATGATTTTTTTCAAGCTTTTGCCAAAGAATTAGACCCAACAGCAAAGCAGATGATTGATGGGGGCGCCACATGAAAGCAGCAGCATTTGATTACATCAAGGCACAATCCGTTCCCGAAGTTTTAGCATTAATGAGCAAGCATGGCGATGATGCGCGTTTAATTGCTGGTGGCCAAACTTTATTGGCGACTTTAAATATGCGCTTATCTGAGCCTCAATTATTAATTGATATTACTCAACTTGCAGAATTAAAAGGTATTGAGCTGAGTGGCGAACACTTGTGGGTTGGCGCTTTAGTTACCCATACCGAAATTGAGAATTCTCCTTTAATTGAAAAGTACGCACCTATCTTAGGCGCTGCTGCGCCGCATATTGCCCATCGGGCGATTCGTAATTTAGGTACTTGGGGTGGTTCACTGGTGTATGGTGATCCAGCGGCTGAATGGCCGGCTTGTAGCTTAGCAGTAAATGCAACCATGGTGCTTAGGGGCTTGCAAGGTGAGCGCCGCATTTTGGCAACCGATTTTTTTGTGGATTTATATACCACTGCCTTGGCACCTGATGAAATTTTAATGGGCACTGAAATTCCATTAGCAAACATAAAGCAAGTTTTTTCGTTTCAGGAATTAGCCCGCAGACACGGTGATTATGCGATTGCAGGGTTAGCCGCCGTTGCGCAAAAAACCGGTCTCACCTTAAGTGCCTGCAATTTTGCTTTTTTCTCGATTGCGACTACGCCAGTATTAGCAAAAAAAGCGCAGGCTCTAGTTAATGGTCAAATTTTGTCGACTGAATTAATTGCTACAGCAGTAGCCATGGCTCGTAGCGAGATAGAAACGATGGACGATATTACAAATAGTGCAGCGGCTAAAACGCATCTGGTGGGCGTCTTACTCGAACGCGCTTTGAAAACAATGCTAGCTAAGTAAATTAGCGCATCTTTAGTTAGTACAGATTGGGGAAATTAGTATGAATCAAAAAATTCCAATTGCAATGATTGTGAATGGTAATACAGTGCAAGCTGAAATAGAACCACGCCGTCATTTGGTTGATTTTTTGCGAGAAGATTTGGGCTTGAAGGGCCCCCATTTAGGTTGCGAGCAAGGCGCTTGTGGAGCCTGTACTGTACGCGTAGATGGAAAAATTGTGCGAGGTTGTTTGTACTTAGCAGTGCAAGCAGATGGCAAAGTGATTGAGACAGTTGAAGGTTTAACTACGCGGGGCGCTTTAATAGATTTACAAGCTGCCTTTTTGCGCCGTAATGCCATGCAGTGTGGCTTTTGCTCGTCTGGCATGTTGTTAGCGGCAGCAGAATTAATTGAGCAACAACCCCAAGCAAGTCGCGCACAAGTTCGTGAATGGCTTTCGGGAAATTATTGTCGTTGTACAGGTTACCACTCAATTGTGGATGCCATCATGGATGTACTGGAGGCGCAGCGTGAACAAACCGAATGATCTTGCGGGACTCGTACTTGATCCCGTTACTGCCGACCAACGTTATATTGGCGAGAGTGAACCACGCCATAGCGCCAAACGCTTATTAGAAGGCCAGGGAACTTACGTTGACGATTTGCAGTTTCCGCGCATGGGTCATGTAGTCTATTGGCGTTCACCAGTAGCCCACATGCGGATAATTAAAATTCATTCTGCCGCAGCGTGCAAATTGCCCGGAGTGATAGCCGTGGTGGATGGGGCGCAAATGGCTACTATTTGTAAACCTTGGGTGGCCACTTTAAGTCATCTAGCTGGGATGAAGTCGGCTCCTCAGCATGCTTTAGCTATTGAGCGTGCTTGCTGGCAAGGTGAGCCCGTCGTAGCAGTGGTGGCAGATACCCGCGCTAAAGCTGAAGATGCTCTGCAGCTGATTGAGGTGGACTGGGAGGAGTTACCCGCAGTAGTTTCGATGTTGACTGCTCTAGATCCTGAAACCCCCTTGATTCATCCTGAGTTAGGCGATAACCTCTGTTTTAGTCGCACTCTAGATGTAGGGCAGGTCGATGAGCAGTTTGCCACTGCTGAGATTGTTGCAGAAGCCACCTTTGGTTTTGGACGTCATACTGGTGTGACACTTGAACCACGTTGTCAAATTGCCGATTACAACCCAGGTGATGGTCGCTTAACGGTATATCACTCGCAGCAAGCCCCACACATGATGCAAGATCTATATTGCCGGCAATTTAATTTGGCAGAATCCGATGTGCATGTCATTTGTAAAGATGTTGGCGGTTCATTTGGCATCAAAGTGCACGCCTATCCCGATGATTTTGCAACGGTTGGTTTGGCCATTTTATTAGGGCGCCCGATTAAATTTGTAGCCGATCGCTTAGAGTCATTTACCAGCGATATTCACGCGCGCGAACATCAGGTAAAGGGCCGCATTGCAGTTAATAAGCAGGGGGATATTTTGGCTTTCGAGATTGATGATCTGACGGCAATTGGCCCCTATTCGATGTTTCCGCGTACCAGCGCTATTGAGGGAAATCAAGTAGTTAATTTAGTTGGGGGGCCATATAAGCACCAACATTATCGAGCGCAACTTAAAGTGGTGTTTCAAAATAAAACCCCGACTTGCCAATACCGCGGTGTTGGGCATCCGATTGCTTGTGCGGTAACTGAAGGGTTGGTCGATTTAGCTGCAGAAAAATTACAGATGGACCCTTTGGCTTTTCGGCAACGCAATGTCATTCCTGATGATGCCTATCCATGCTCAGGGGCCTCAGGAATTAAATTAGAAATTCTTTCCCATGAACAATGTTTACGCACCATTGAACAAATGATGAATTACCCGCAATTGCGTCAAGAGCAAGCCGAGCTTCGTAAAAAAGGAATTTATCGCGGTATCGGTTTTGCTGCTTTAATTGAGTTAACTAATCCGAGTGCTGCCTTTTATGGGGTTGGTGGTGCTCGTATTGCTTCTCAAGATGGCGCTACTGCTCGGCTCGATCCTTCGGGCGTGGTAAGTATTATGGTGGGCGTTGGTGAGCAGGGGCAAGGTACTGAAGGTATTTATGCTCAAATTGCTGCCGATGCAGTTGGCGTATCCATTAAAGACGTGCGGATTATTACTGGCGATACTGCAGTGACGCCCTACGGCGGGGGCACTTGGGCTTCGCGTGGTGCAGGTATCGGCGGCGAAGCGGTGTTATTAGCGGCACAAGCTTTACAAGAAAATATTTTGCAATTAGCAGCTGTTATTTTAAAACGCGATGTAACTGACTTACTAATTCGACGTAGTCAAATTATTGATCAAGCTACTGGCCAAGCTTTACTACCTTTTGCCGAAATTGGACGGATTGCTTATTTCCGTACCGATACCTTGCCGAATGATTTTAAAGTCGACCTCATGGTTACTCGCCATTTCGCGCAACGCGATTACCCTTTTATCTTTACGAATGGTGTGCAAGCTTCTTATATTGAAGTAGATATTGATACAGGCTTTGTTACTTTACTGAAACATTGGGCGGTCGAAGATTGTGGTCGAGTTTTAAATCCAATGTTAGTTGACGAGCAAGTGCGTGGCGCAATTGTGCAGGGCATTGGTGGCGCTCTCTATGAGGAGTGTCTTTATGATGACAGCGGTTTGTTGCGCAACGGTAATATGGCCGATTATCTCGTGCCGATGGCTAACGAAATGCCTGACATTGAAGTTGCTCATGTACAAACCCCAACTGCCTCTTCTAAATTAGGCGCTAAAGGCGCTGGTGAAGCGGGTACCGCTGGCGCACCTGCCGCAGTAATGAATGCAATTAATGATGCTTTACTGCCATTTAATGTTAAGGTATTTGACCAACCGATCACTTCAGAAAAGATTTTGCGGGCTCTAGGAAGAATTTAATTTTTTTTAAGTCGCGTAATAAATCAACTGGAATAGTAGTTCAGGTAATATTTGGCTGCCTTTAATTCCTGTACTATTACTTATCTTTATATTTAACTGCGAGAATCTTGATGTCTTTTTTAAGTGGAAAAATTGCTTTAGTGACTGGCTCAACTAGTGGCATTGGCTTGGCGATTGCTAAAGCCTTAGCTCAGCAGGGCGTGCATGTGATGATGAATGGTTTTGGTGAAAAAGAAGCTGCGCTGGCTGAGATTAAGGCCTGTGGAGTTGAGGTTGATTATCACGGCGCTGATATGAGCAAGCCTAAAGATATTGAAGACTTGATTTTGACAGTAGAAAAACGTTTTGGGGCGATTGATATTTTGGTTAATAATGCTGGCATTCAGCATGTTGATAAAATCGAAGACTTTCCCCTTGAAAAATGGGAGGCAATTATTGCGATTAACCTCAGCTCGGCGTTTTATACCAGCCACTTTGCTTTAGCTGGAATGAAAAAACGTAACTGGGGTCGGATTATTAATATTGCTTCTGTTCATGGCTTAGCAGGTTCAGCTGAAAAATCAGCTTATGTCGCCGCTAAACATGGAATTATTGGCCTCACTAAAGTAACTGCTTTAGAAACTGCCCGCACTGGAATTACTTGTAATGCGATTTGTCCAGGCTGGGTGCTCACACCCTTGGTGCAAAAGCAGGTTGATGCGCGCGCTGAGCGTGAACATATTTCAAATGAAGCCGCTAAGATTGCCTTGGTATCTGAAAAGCAGCCTTCGGGAGAGTTTATTAAGCCAGAGCAATTAGGTGCGCTGGCCGTTTTTCTTTGTGGGCCTGATGCTTCAGAGGTGCGTGGCGCCGCTTGGAATATGGATGGTGGTTGGGTAGCCCAATAAATTTTGCTTTAGCAGCCTTGTTCTACTGAAATTACTATTGCTCTGGCGCTAAATGAAGCCGATCAACCTTACCAGCCATCAGTAACTGGCTAGGCAGTTTTCGCCCAATCAAGGTTTGCAAATCTTTTGAGCATTCCAGCAGAAGGTCTAAATTCATGTTGGTTTCGTAGCCCATTAAATCAAACATGTGCACTAATTCTTCAGTGCAAATATTACCGGTTGCGCCGGGTGCGTAAGGACAGCCTCCCAAGCCGCCTAAAGAAGAATCAAAGCGCACTATGCCGGCCTCTACTGCTGCCAAGGCATTTGCTAGACCCATGCCACGGGTATTGTGAAAGTGTAAGGTCCACTGTAAGTGTGGATATTTATCTTGTACAGCTAAGCAAGTCGATTTGACTTGCGCCGGGTTGGCCATTCCCGTGGTATCGCAAATGGTTAGACCGCGTACCCCTAAGTTGGCAAAGTAATCTACCCAATACATCAAGTCTTTAAGGCTAATTGCTCCATCGATAGGGCAACCAAAGCTGGTCGATAAAGAAACGTTACTCGCAATACCTGCTTGGTTGGCAAATGCAATGACTGCATTCAGTGCTGTAGCAGAATCGGTACGACTCATGCGTAAATTGGCTTGGTTATGCGCTTCACTTGCCGACATCACTAAATTAAACTCATCGACACGAACTTCAGCCGCTCTGTGAGCGCCTTTTAAATTTGGAATAAGGGCGGTGTATTCAACTCCTGGCTTACGCTCGATACCTTGCATCACCTGTTCGGCATCTGCCAACATGGGGATAGCCTTGGGGCTGGTAAATGAAGTTACTTCAATTTTGGCGAAGCCGGCTGTGCTTAGGCGATTAATGAGCCGTATTTTTTCAGCCGTCGGCACAAACTGAGATTCAGCCTGAAAGCCATCGCGTGTCACAACTTCTTGAATAAACAGGCGTTTAGGGATCATTTTCAAAAGGGCTAATGATGGTTAGAGAGGTCTAAGTATCTATTTTAATTAAGAATAGCGGATTTCAGTAGTTTACGTCCGGCAGAAGATATTCTCTGAATCGTTTATAGTTACTGCGAATCAAACCCATTGTTTATAAACAGGAGAATTTTAGATGGCTTCAATTCTGACTTCATTAGGGCGTACGGTATTAGCCGGCTTAATCCTTTTGCTGATTATTATTTTTGCATTAGGTGGCTTTGCTGGTAATGAATGGACCTTGTTTACCTTTCGTTGGTTACATGTCACTTCAGGGGTAATGTGGATTGGTTTGTTGTGGTACTTTAATTTTGTTCAAATTCCTTCGATGCCAAAAATTCCTGATGAGCAAAAGCCAGCGATTAGTAAAGTCATCGCTCCGGCTGCTTTATTTTGGTTTCGTTGGGCAGCCTTAGCAACCGTGGTTACTGGTTTACTAGTAGCCATTATTAGCGGCTATGCCCATCAAGCATTTACTTTACAACCCGCTTTTCGTGCAATTGGTTTGGGTATGTGGATTGCCTTAATTATGGCCTTCAATGTTTGGTTCATTATTTGGCCCAATCAGAAGCGGGCGCTAGGCATTGTGACAGTTGAGCCTGATGTAAAGGCAAAATCGGCTCGAGTAGCGATGTTAACTTCGCGCATTAATACCGTATTGTCAATTCCAATGTTATTTTTGATGAGTGCGCAATCACATAATCAAGGTTGGTTTGTAGCAATCATTACCTAAGCTTTAAGCCTTTATAAATATAAAGCTTTAACAGGCCCACCGCAGAAATCTGTCGGTGGGTTTTTTATTGGTTGGCCCCCTAAATTAAAACAGGTGGCAGTAATTTAGCTAGGGTGGCACGCTCGGTAGTGGCGGTGCCAACTAAGGCAAAGCCCAGCAACTCACCATCTGCACTTTTAAAACAGGCCTTCATACCTCCTGCTTGGGTAGTTGTTTCCCAACTACCCACTGCATTTTTCGCAGGGGGAGAGACAATAATTGGCATGGCAGGCGTTTTAACCATTACTGGCATTGCAGGGTATAGCACGGTCACTTCTTGTCCTAATAAGTTTGGGGCAAGGGCTCGCGCAGCTTGCATGAGGGGCATAACATACGGCAGTACTAAGCCATCGACTTCTGCGCAATCACCAAGGGCATAAACATGAGGTGCAGAAGTTTCGAGACGAC
Source organism: uncultured beta proteobacterium (assembly GCA_903944725.1). Classification (GTDB taxonomy): domain Bacteria; phylum Pseudomonadota; class Gammaproteobacteria; order Burkholderiales; family Burkholderiaceae; genus Polynucleobacter; species Polynucleobacter hahnii. The sequence continues at coordinate 4,690 of CAJASX010000028.1, read as the reverse complement.
GATTAACTTGAATGCCTTGCTTAGTTTTGAGGCCAGCCAACTTTGCTAAAGCAGTTCGCGGTCGCAAACCTACAGCCGATAGCACCACATCGCTTTGTAATTCCACGCCATTTTTTAGTTGAATTAAGAGGGCATTTTGATGATGGGTGATAGTTTCAATCGTTGTTTCAAAATGCCAACGTACGCCAACGTTGGCTAACTCTCTTTTGAGTTCATCGGCGGCACTGGTCGGCAGCAGGCGCCCCAGCGGTTGGCTAGCTAAATCAATCACATCTACCGCATATCCGCCGGTAATTAAATCGTTAGCAAACTCAGTGCCAATTAAACCTGCACCTAAAATAGCAATTCGTTTTTTATTTGTAATGCGCTCGCGGAAAGCGCGATATTCTTCTAGGTCATTCACTGAGATTACTTGATCGGCAGCATCACCTTGCAAAGGCAACCGAATTTGATCAGCACCTAAAGCTAATACTAATTTCGTGTAAGTAATACTGCCCGAAGAGCTAAGAATGATTTGGTTTTTGATATCGATTGCAGTGACCTCAGTTTGCGCAAAAATAGTAATACCTAATTGCAATGCCATTTCCTCGCATGATCCAGTAATTAACTGTGTAGGTTCTTTTTTACCTGCAATAGCAGTCGAGAGCATCGGCTTTGAATAAAAGTAAGCTGGCTCACGGGTAATTAGTGTTACGGGAATATCTTTATTTAGTTTGCGAATTTCACGAATCACGGTGTAACCCGCTAAACCGCTGCCAATAATAATAATTGCCTCTTCGATAGCCAAAGGCCGCGAGGAAATCTTTTCATTAGCCAATTTGAATCATTTCAAAATCGGCTTTTGCCACGCCACAATCGGGGCAAGCCCAGCTATCGGGCACATCAGCCCAAACAGTACCAGGTGCTAGCCCATCTTCAGGCAAACCTAAGGCCTCATCATAAATAAAGCCACAAACGATACATTGCCACATTTTCATGGTGATTTCTTTCAAGATTAAATAAATAAACGCGGATGCTTAAGCCGCTGGAGTGGAATATAAATGGGCGGCTAAACCATTGGGGGTGGGCTCACCAATTTTATGCAGGGTATTGACATCAGTATGGTGAAACGGTGCAGCCTGCCCCTTAATCATCAGAATAGTATCGAGTTGATATGACCAAGTGCCATCGTTATTAAAAATGACTTCTATATGGTATTCAGTAGTTTTAAAAGCATATTCAAGAAATGGGTTGGATGAAATACCTGAAGTAGGATCGTTTTGATAGGCACTTAATTTAAATTGATCTACTTTGGGATCGACCGTATTAGAGGCCATGGCAATTTGACCGCGCGGAATCGACAGGGTTTGCATCACTAACTGGGTTTTGGGATCCCACAACCAGTAACCTACTTGATCGTGATACATCTTAATGTTATCGGGCTTAGTAATAAAAGTGTGATAACGCAAGCCATAGAGCAATTGGGGTCCATTGGTTTGGGGGTCAACGGGTTGCAGTTCTATATGCTCAACATAGGCTTGTTGTTTGGGCCCCGCTGCTTTGGGCTTAACATCCATACCCATGGTACCCTCCCAAATGCCAGCCAGGCGGGTAAGGGGGCCGAGGTTTTTTAGTGTATCTACACTAACGTCGCTAGGCTCAGTATAAATATCGGTTGGAAACTGCTCCATGACGATTCTTTCAAAGAGTATGATAAATACATTAATTGTATTTGATGAGGAGAGTTTTATGGTTTCACGTTTATCCCGAGTAGTGCTTTCAAGCTGTATCGCTGTTGCTGTAGCTTTGCCTTCGGTAGCCGCATTGGCGCAGGTTGCTCCGGCGGAAAATCCGAGCGCTGCTTCAGCTACAAAACCAGAAAAGGGCGCCAAGCAAGTTAAGAAAGATAAAAAAGCCAAGAAAAAGGCCGACAAGCAGGCTAAGAAAAAAACCAAGAAGCCTAGTCAGCCAACTACCGCTTCCTAGGCCTTAGAATTTATAAGATACTGCTCTAGTTGGGGGGGGTGCTACTCGGCGACTCTGGCGCCTTCAATTTGATGGCGCTTCATAGCCTCCGCGACAAAGCCCGATGATTTAAGATCGGTAATGATGGCGCTTAAATAGGTAGTAATTTCCGTGCTATTGGTGCGTTCTCTTGGGGTGCCAATAGCCTGATTTATGACCATGAAGCGACCTGGCAGCAAACGGACATTGGTATAACGCTTAGCATCGCCTTCAAGTTGCTGTTTCACTCCAGCGGCAATATTGCCTTTACCATTCATAAATTCTTCAACAACCGCAGGCGAGCTTGCTACGCGGATGAGGCTAGCCTGTTTAATTTCACGCGTTAGAAATAGATCGTAGGCACTGCCTTTGCCAACCACAATTTCATTTCCAAGTCGGTCGACCTCATCATTTTTTTGTAGCGGGGAACTAGCCTTAACTAAATAAGCTCCTTCGATTTGAATATAGGGAGGCGTATAGCTAATATCTGCACCTCGAACCGGGTCGATCGCTACAAAAATAAGGTCAAGGCTACCATTTTTCATGGCCTCAACCGTAGCCCCAGCACTTTTAAATAGCTGAAAATCGATAGCTACCCCGGCTTGTTTGCCAATTGCATTGGCAATATCGACTGAAACTCCTTTGGGTAAGCCTGAACCAATTTCTTGGGAGGCTAAAACCGGATTACCTAAATTGATGCCAACCCGTAATTTGCCCGTGGGGGCGAAGGCTTGAATGAGGGCAGGAGAAAGCGGCATTTTTATTGGGGCAGAAGTTTGACTCATTACATTAGTATAAAAAAAGCCAAGCAGGCAGTAGCCCATGGTTCGCATGGCTTGATATCGAATCGAAAGCATTGCAGCACTCATTTTATTGGGTTCTTATTAGATTAGCGACAGCTGCTGTCTAAATTCATGATAGTCGATATCATAGGGTCTTGATAATTAGTATTACACCTTATGGATTAGTAGACTAATGCAGCAATTGAATTTATTAGTAGCGCAAGCCAAATCGCTAGGCGCAAATGTGGGTGAATTTACCCTTGACCCCGCAATTGGCGAGGTAGAGCGCATCATGCATATTTGTAATGCCTGCCGTTATTGTGAAGGTTTTTGCGCAGTCTTTCCGGCAATGACACGGCGTTTAACATTTAACCCGAGTGATATTCATTATTTAGCCAATTTATGCCATAACTGTGGCGCTTGTTTACATGCTTGCCAATATGCACCACCTCATGAGTTTGGCGTAAATGTGCCTCAAGCCATGGCAGTAGTGCGTAGGGAAACCTACATTGAATATGCTTGGCCTAAATACTTGGGGGTGTTATATCAAAGCAATGGCGTTACTTTAGCTCTAGCAAGCTCGTTAGGCTTAATTTTTTTCTTAGTATTGACGTTAATAGTTAATGGCACGTTATTAAGTCCTGCACTTAATGGCAATTTCTATGCAGTATTTTCACATAACACCCTGGCCTATTTATTTAGTGCGGCATTTTTGTTTGCAGGGCTTGCTTTAGGCATTGGAGTAATCCGCTTTTGGCGGCGTATTTCTCCTAGCGTAATGACGTCAGCTAGTTGGCCAGCAAGCATAGAGGCGGCACATGATGCACTAACTTTAAAATACCTTGGTGGGGGACACGGAGAAGGTTGTAATAATGAAGACGACCGCTTTTCGTTATGGCGTAAACGTTTTCATCATTACACTTTTTATGGCTTTCTGCTTTGTTTTGCTGCCACCAGCGTAGCTACCTTCTACCACTATGTATTTGGCTGGCAGGCACCCTATGCTTTATTAAGCGTGCCTGTGATCTTAGGAACCCTAGGAGGCATTGGCTTAGTGATTGGTCCAAGCGGTTTGTTGTATTTGAATTTCACTCGTGCCGAGCAGCATGGCGATGCAGCACAAAAACCCATGGATCGTGGTTTTATTTTGTTGCTTTTACTTATTAGCATTTCAGGGCTTTTGTTATTGGCGTATCGAGACACTGCTGCCATGGCAATATTATTGGCGGTACACCTCGGCTTTGTAATGGCTTTTTTTCTGACGATGCCCTACAGCAAATTTGCTCATGGGATATATCGGGTCGCTGCATTACTGAAAAATTCTATTGAAAAGCGTCAAGTTTAGGTGGCTACGCCAGTAATCTGGGATGCCATTATTATCGGTGGCGGTGCGGCAGGACTTTTTTGTGCTGGTATAGCGGGTCAACGCGGTAAAAAAATTCTTGTGCTCGATCATGCCGAAGTATTAGGCGAAAAAATCCGTATTAGTGGCGGTGGACGCTGTAATTTCACGAATATTGATTCCACCCCACAACAATTTTTGTCTTTAAATCCACATTTTGTGAAAAGCGCACTGGCGCGTTATCCATCTAGCGCCTTTATCGATTTAGTAAAAACATATGGTATTAGTTTTCATGAAAAACATGCTGGACAATTATTTTGTAATGATTCAGCAAAACAAATTATTACACTTCTTTTTAATGAATGTGAAAAAGGCAATGTACAAATTCGTCATCCCATCAGCGTGACATCAATTCAGCGCCAATTAAATTACTGGGAAGTGTTGACTGCACAGAGCGGCCAAGGCAGCTGGCCAGGTAGCGAAAAAACGCATGCAGTTGTTATCGCCACTGGTGGCTTACCCGTGCCCGCAATTGGGGCTAGTGGTTTTGCTTTAGATCTTGCTAGACAACTCAACATTGAAG
>CAJASX010000027.1 GCA_903944725.1 uncultured beta proteobacterium | reverse complement strand
GCCAAAATCAGAGCCGCCAATACCGATATGAATTACATCGGTTATGGCGACCCATTTATTACATAAGGCAGAGATGCGTTGCCAGACCTCGGCAATGGCTGGCATGACATCTGCGCCATTGAGCTGTACCGGAGTTTTCGTAAGGTTACGTAGGGCAGTATGTAGAACCGCCCGATTTTCGCTAGCATTAATGGCTTTACCAGCAAACATCTTGTCCACTAAACCACTGACATCTGCTTCCCTGGCTTTATGAAAGAGAGCTTGCCATTCTGAGGAATGAATGCCTTGATAGGCGGTATCTAGAATGAGACCCGCCGCAGTAAGCCCACCAAAGGGCACTTCAGATGGGCTGGGCAGGGCATTTGTGGACACGTTGATAGGTGAATTTTGCTTCAATTGACTAGACATGCCTTATTTTATCAAGATGGCATACAAATGCTTGATTTTGGTGGGATGTTACGATTTAAGACATTACCTTAACTTGCATATAGGCTTTTCTATAAAAATTGGATTAATGAACTAAATGGAGCAAGTGGACTGCGTTGTTATTGGGGCTGGGGTAGTTGGTTTGGCAATTGCCCGCGAAATGGCTTTACGTGGGCGTGAAACGATTATCTTAGAGCGTGAATCGGCTTTTGGAACCGTTAGTAGTGCACGCAATAGCGAAGTGATTCATGCGGGTATTTATTACCCCAAAGATTCGCTGAAGGCGCAACTCTGTGTTGAAGGGAATCGACTTTTATATGAATATTGCCGCAGTCATCAGGTAGAAACTCAAGCTTACGGCAAGTTAGTTGTGGCCGCCGATGATGAGCAAATTCATGACCTGCAAAATATTTTATATAAAGCGCAGAATAATGGTGTTCCCGATATACGTTTACTATCAAGTGCAGAAGCATTAAATTTAGAGCCCGATCTCAAGTGCACGGCAGCGATGTTATCGAGCTCAACGGGTATCGTTGATAGTCATGGTTTTATGCTGTCGCTACTGGGTGGATTTGAAGATGCAGGCGGCATGATTGCTTATCAATCGCCTTTGCTCAGCGCTCACACCGTCAATGAAGGTTTTGAGTTGGCTGTTGGTGGCAATGACGCCATGCAACTACATTCCCGTTTATTGATTAATTGTGCAGGGCTCAGTGCGCCACAAGTTGCGCGTAAAATTGACGGTTTATCAGCAGACAAAATTCCGCGGGCGTATTTTGCTAAAGGGAATTACTTTTCTCTTGCAGGGCGCTCGCCATTTAAGCATTTAATTTATCCCATTCCGGAACCGGGTGGTTTAGGTGTACATCTGACCTTAGATTTGGCTGGGCAAGCTAAATTTGGTCCCGATGTGGAATGGCTCGATATTAATGAAGAGAATCAAATTAACTACTCGGTTGATCAGCAGCGGGGCGATAGCTTTTATGCAGCTATACGGCGTTATTGGCCTGGACTAAAAGATGGGGCTTTACAGCCAGATTATTCGGGTATTCGGGCCAAAATTGTTCCCCCAAATGCACCAGCGGGCGACTTTAT
>CAJASX010000026.1 GCA_903944725.1 uncultured beta proteobacterium | reverse complement strand
AGGCGCTGCTTCAGCAGCAGCCGCAACCACTGTTTCAGGTTCTGCTTTGACAGTAGGAATACGGGCATTTGCAATCACTGGGTTTTCTTGTTCAAGATGCAAGACTAAAGCAACCCCTTTTGGCAGGATGACATCTTTCGCATGAATTGAATGCCCAATTTCAATCTTGCTGAGATCAACTTCAATGAATTCAGGTAGATCGGCAGGTAAACAGGTAATTTCAAGCTCATTGGCGATATGACTAATCATTGCGCCACCTAATTTAACTGCAACCGATTCGTCGGCCCGCGTGAAGTGCAAAGGAATTCGCATATGAATTTTTTCAGTAGCCAACACGCGTTGAAAATCAATATGCAAAACCAGTGGTTTAAATGGATGCATTTGGTAATCGCGTAGCAGGGCCTTTTGGGATTTGCCACTAATTTCAATTTCCAAAATGGAAGAGTGGAAAGCCTCTTTGCGCAATGCGTGAAATAGAGCGTTATGATCAAGCTCTACAACTTGCGGCGCATGTTGGCCACCATAAATAATGCCCGGAGTTTTACCGGAGTTGCGTAGGCGGCGGCTCGCACCCGTTCCATGTACGCTTCTTTCAAAAGCAACAACTTTCATATTGACTCCCAATTGAGGTTAATTTCCGTTCGCGACCAAACAGAAAAGCCTCAAATTATAGCTTGCTCAGGGTATTTTTAATAATTAAGCCACAAAGGGGCCCAAAAACAGCCATTTACTCTGCAAAAAGAGACATGACTGAATCACCCTTGCTAATTCGAAGGAGAGTTTCGGCTAAGAGGGGGGCAACACTTAATTGACGTATTTTCTTTACTCTATGACCTTCTTCAGTGAGGGGAATGGTGTCAGTTACAACTACTTCATCAAGTTCAGAGGCAGCAATGCGGGCCACCGCACCACCCGATAAAACAGCGTGGGTACAGTATGCGGTAACCCCTTTAGCGCCACGCTCTTTGAGGGCTTCTGCGGCTTTACAAAGGGTTCCACCGGTATCAATGATGTCGTCCATAATGACGCAATGGCGCCCCTCAACTTCACCAATTAGGTGCATCACTTCCGAAACATTGGCCTTAGGGCGTCGTTTATCAATAATTGCTAGGTCACAGTCCAGTTGCTTAGCCATAGCGCGGGCACGGACAACTCCGCCAATATCCGGGGAAACCACGAGTAAATCATCCCCCTTCTTGTGTTGTAAATCAGCCAACAAAACTGGGGAAGCATAAATGTTGTCTACCGGTATATCAAAGAAACCTTGAATTTGGTCAGCATGCAAGTCCATCGTTAAAACCCGCTCAATTCCGGCCACAGATTGCAACATATTCGCAATAATGCGGGCAGAAATAGCTACCCGAGCTGAGCGGGGCCGGCGATCTTGACGGGCATAACCGAAGTAAGGGATCACTGCCGTTATACGGCTTGCTGATGCTCGTTTTAAGGCATCAATCATGATCATTAATTCCATCAAATTATCATTGGTTGGTGCACATGTAGACTGAATCACGACCACATTTTTCCCGCGAACATTTTCCTGAATTTCTACTTGTACTTCGCCATCAGAGAAGCGTCCTACATAGGCTTTGCCAATGGGTAAGCTTAATTCTTGAGCTACCGCCTTAGCAAGAACGGGATTGGCATTGCCGGTAAATAAAGTTAAGAAATCAGGGTTCATAGGGGCAAACAGTTTGGCTAGGCAGTTAATTGGCAGGGGAGGAAGGATTCGAACCTTCGCATGCTGGAATCAAAATCCAGTGCCTTAACCAGCTTGGCGACTCCCCTGTAGTGTGTCATTTTGATGAAATGGAATTGTAAGCGGAATTTTGATTTAAACCTTGCACCACTCGACCAACCCACCCTTTTGGTAATTGCCTACAAAGTTGATTGGCGCGTTCCTTGGCTAATACATCGGCAAGCGCGACAAAAACACTACTGCCAGAGCCAGACATACTGGGTTTAGAACAAGGTAACATCTGTGCAATCCAATCTAAGGCCTGCTGTACTTCAGGGCAAATTTGTATGGCCACCGTCTGACAATCATTGCTAAAGATATTTTCTGACAAAGGCCCATCTAAATAGTCATTAATTGTAATCGGAGCATGGTCACGGGTCAATTGAGGCGCATGAAAAATTGTTGCAGTCGGAATTGCTCGCCCTGGGAAAATAACTAAATAGGCTTTTGGCAATAATTCTATTTCCTGTAACTGTTCTCCAATGCCTTCAACAAAAGCATTTTTCCCGAGTAGGAAAAAAGGTACATCTGCTCCAAGTTTTAGGCCTAACTGCATTAAGGTTGAGAGATCTAAATTTAAATCCCATAAATAGTTAAGTCCTAGCAAAACTGCAGCAGCATCGGATGAGCCACCACCAAGTCCAGCACCAATTGGAATATTTTTTTCTAGGGAAATTGCAACCCCAGCTTGAGCACCACTAAAGGTTTTAATTAATTGTGCTGCTTTGATTGTTAGATCGTCTGCAGCGACAACACCAGGAAGTGGTGTGAGGCGCTCAATCTGCTGATCAGCAACGACCTCTAGCGTAATTAAATCAAACCAGTCGATCAATTGAAAAACTGATTGCAACAGATGATAGCCATCTGCACGTTGACCCACTATATGTAAAAATAAATTAAGT
>CAJASX010000025.1 GCA_903944725.1 uncultured beta proteobacterium | reverse complement strand
TAAACTCCGAAACCCGTAAAAAATTACTCGACGTAAGTACCGCTACTTTATGTACCGCCTTATTTAAAAAAGGATTACGTAACCAGTTTATTCAAGATGTGCACCCGCTTAATCCCAACCAGGCCAATATGGTGGGTGAAGCCTATACCCTGCGTTACATTCCTGCTCGAGAAGATCTTAATACCATCGAGGTTTTTAAAAATCCTGGCCATCCACAACGCCTCGCAATTGAAGAATGTCCAGCTGGCTCGGTGCTGGTAATCGATAGCCGTAAAGATGCTCGTGCAGCTTCGGCTGGATCGATCTTAATTACCCGCTTAATGAAGCGTGGGGTTGCAGGCATTGTTACTGATGGTGGATTTCGCGATTCGCCTGAAATTGCGCAATTAGCAATTCCTGCTTATCACCAACGCCCTAGTGCACCAACTAATCTTACGGTACATTGTGCGCTAGATATTAATGTGCCCATTGCTTGTGGTGATGTTGCAGTCTATCCGGGCGACATCATGGTTGGCGATGGCGAGGGTGTCGTCGTTATTCCTGCGCACTTAGCCGATGAGATTGCTAATGAAGCTGTTGAAATGACTGCCTTTGAAGATTTTGTCAGCGAAAAAGTACTAGCGGGACAAAGCATCATTGGCCTCTACCCACCTACCGATGAAGCCAATATCATCGCTTTTCAACAATGGCGCGCAGCTCACCAGCGTTGAATCATGAAATACTTATTGTATTATTCGGGCTTAATGCCAGCCTGCTTTATTACCGCTGTCCAGCGTTGAATTTCGCTCTTAATAAATTCAGTATATGGTTTTGATCCCTGTGGTGGAATTACAAACCCCTGTGACTCCATACGCTGTTTTATTTCTGGGTTAGTCATCACCTGATTCATCCCAGCCTCTAGCTTATCAATAATCACTTTCGGTGTTCCTTTTGGCGCACTCAAACCCGACCACGAAATAGCTTCAAAGGTAGGAAAGCCAGATTCTGCAATGGTTGGCACATTCGGATAAAGCGGATTACGTTTCTCACTTGTTACGGCTAAGGGGCGTAATTTACCAGCCTGAATATGCTGATAAGCCACATCTTGATTAATAAACATCATCGGAATCTCACCGCTTAAAATCGCCGTCATCATCGGTCCACCGCCACGATAGGGAATACCAACCAATCCTAATGGTAAGCATTTTTCATCTTTCTTAGGCGCACTACAATTTGTAACGGTTTGCTTAAATAATTCCATGGCCACATGCCCAGAAGCCGCATAGGTATAGCCGTAATCTAACTTGCCTGGGTTGGCACGCGCATAATCAACTAATTCTTTTAATGTTTTAAAGGGGGAATTCGGGTTGACCACTAAGATATTGGGACCGATATGAATTTGCGAAATGTGAATAAAATCAGTAATTGAGTTGTACTTCACATTGGGATCAAGGCCATGTGCAACGGCATTTTGGCCAACACCTGTGAGGATTAAAGTATAGCCATCAGGCTGCACTTCAGTTGCACGCTTTGTGCCAACAACCCCTCCACCGCCTCCAATATTTTCTACAATAAAACTTTGTTTAAAGTATTTGGTTAAGCCATCTGCCACCATTCGACCCATCACATCGCTTGTTCCGCCCGCGGGAAACGGCACAATAATTTTAACAGCGCGGGTTGGGTAATCGGCCTGCGCGAGCGCACTTAGTGATATGAATGTAAGTAGCGCAATAAAAAGCGGATTGAACCATTTAATAATTTTCATATTTTTCCTGATAGTAGAAACGATATTGCTTTATGCAAAATATTTATTTTTTAGGCGCGATTGATTCTCATAAATCGAACCCTGATTAACAGCAGGCGGCAAAGGCATGATAACTGGTGCAGAAACAATTCTAGGAATAATAGAGGCCGTTCCTGTAAGTAGCCAACTATTAAACTCTGTAAGCGTAGTATAGTTTTTTAATAGGGGCCATGCATCACCTGCGGCAAATTCAAATAATAATAAGCGCCGCGGGCTAGCAGAGGTATTCGCAGCCGAACCATGTATTGCACGCGCATGGTGAAAGGATACTGATCCTGCTGGACCAATGCAGGGCTTAGCAGCTGCAAAATTAATCCCATCAGCATCTGGATCCATAGCGCCACAAAAGTAACCATCAACATCATGATGACTGTAAGTTGGACCTTGGTGACTTTTAGGGATAATCATTAGTGGGCCATTTTCCATTTTGCAATCATCTAACATGATGCCAACTGCCAAAACATCATCATTAGTATGCGGATAAAAAGCCCAATCTTGATGCCACTCGACTGCTTCGCCACCCCCAGGCTCTTTTAAATTAAGCTTAGCATTACGAATACGTACGCTCTCTCCCAATAATTGTTGCAGCATCTCTAATAAATTAGGATCAGTCATTACCTGCTGAAATATGGGGTCTACTTTATGGGGTTGCTTAATACGACGTACAGAGGGCTTTGCTGCAGAATGATTTGGGCCTAAATCGTAGATTGCATTGTGGTCCTGAACCGTCCGTGAGGCCTCAACTATTCTCGAGACCGCATCACGCATTTGCTGCACAATAGTTGAATTAAAAACATTAGGAATTACCACATAGCCATCTTCTTGGTATTGTTTCACCTGCTCAGTATTAAGCATGATTATCCCCAGAACTTTAAATAATTTTTATTGTAAACGCTTCACAGATGCCCCTCTACCATGATTACCGAAGATCGATCTAATTAATCTGCTTTTATATTGGCTTTCTCAATGACCTTACCCCAGCGTTCAGTTTCAGTTTTCATACGCAGTTTGAATTCATCGATAGAACCCCCAACAACATCTGCACCTAATTTACTCATGCGTTCACGAAAATCGGCAGTCTTAATAATTTTATTGGCTTCAATATTGAGTTTATCAAGAATTGGTGCGGGTGTACCTGCTGGGGCTAATAACGCAAACCAACCTTGAGAATCAAAGCCCTTTAAACCCGACTCATCTAAAGTAGGAATTTCAGGCGCTGAAGGTGTACGTTTTAGGGTGGTTACTGCCAGCGCCCTAATTTGTCCACCGTTCATTAATGGTAATGCTGCAGGAAGGTTATCAAACATCATGCCAATTTGGCCGCCTACTAAATCTTGTAGAGCGGGTGCGCTACCCTTATATGGAATATGAGCAATCTCGGTACCAGTTAATAATTGGAAAAGCTCTAATGCAAGGTGGGGAGTTCCACCAATGCTCGATGAACCGCTACTTAATTTTCCTGGATTAGCCTTAGCGTATGCAATTAACTCTTGTACATTTTTTACTGGCAGCTTATTCGAAACAATTAATACATTGGGCACTGATGCAATCACAACAATTGGTGCTAAATCACGTTGCGGAATAAATGACACATTTTTAAAGATTTGATGATTAATGGTAAGGGTTTGAGCAGAGCCGACAACCAAGGTATACCCATCAGGTGCGGCCCGTGCAACTTCACCGACCCCAATATTACCGCTGGCTCCAGCTTTATTTTCTACGATAAACGTTTGCCCATAGACTGCTTGCAACTTCTCTGCAAGTACTCTACCAATAATATCGGTTGCCCCACCAGGAGGAAATGGCACAATTATTTTCACCGGCTTAGTTGGATAGTTTTGAGCGCCTGCTGCAATTGGCAATAGACCAATAAAGACAACTAAAATTGATATATATATATTTTTCATGATTTCCTCAATAATATTTAATTAAAAATAAACTTCCCTTGCCTTAAGTACTCATGGCTTGACCACCATTAATATCTAACAGAGTTCCTGTAATAAAGCCTGCTTCACAAGATGCCAAATAAGCAACTGCCTGAGCTACATCATCAACCTCAGCATGCCGTCGAACGGGTATCTCATTTAATATTTTTTGTCTTAATTCATCTGACTGGCGCTCTTTCAATAAACCCTGCACCCTTGGTGTCATAACCGCCCCTGGGCAAATAGCGTTACAGGTAATGCCATAGGGGCCAAATTCTTGGGCTAACTGCAAAGTCAGTGAGTGAATCGCACCTTTTGCAGCCGCGTAATTGGCGCCAGCAAATAAACTACCATAACGCCCCGCTTTCGATCCTAAGTTAATAATTCGTCCGTAGTGATTTGCCATCATTACAGGAATAACTAACTGAGAAAGAGTAACTGCCAGCATTAAATTTAGCTCAAATACTTTTTGCCAATCTTCTTTTGACTGTTCTAAAAAATGAAATGGAGTATGTAAAGAGCCTCCGGCATTATTGATCAAAATATCAATTTTTTTGGATTGCTGCAGGTTGGCTGCAAATGCTGCATGAATCTCATCGTCTTTAGAAAGATTAACTAGCCGCGTTTCAATAGCATATCCGGCGGCAGCGCTTTCTTCCGCTAAATTTTGTAAGGCAATTGTATCTCGATCCCATACGTGAACAAGAGCCCCTCGGCTAGCCAATTCGAGTGCAATTCCCTTACCCAAACCACTTCCTGCTGCGGTAATTAAGGCTACTTGTTGGTGCAATGAGTGCAAACTAGTCATGAGAAGTATCTTTTATTTTTTTAATATTTTTATATTCTTAATCCATTAAAGAGCCGCCATTGACATCTAAAATATGGCCAGTAATATAAGAAGCTGCGGTAGAACAAAGAAAAAAAGCTGCTTCAGCAATTTCAGTTGGTAACCCGAGGCGTTTTAATGGAATTTTATTGGCAAGCTCTGGCCAGAACTCTTTTGGAATCATAGTGCCCTCAATCGATCCAGGGGCAAGCCCATTAATTCGAATCTTTGCAGGCGCATACTCAATTGCAAGCGATTTCACCAAAGAAATTACACCTGCCTTTGAAGCACAATAATTCGCCTTGGTTCCTAATGGATTTGGATCAAAACCTGCATAACCTACTTTGCCAGCCCGCGATGATATTAATAAACCACAGCCTTGGGTTTCTTTTAGGTAAGCATATGCACTCTTCATGACAATGAAGGCTCCATTTAAATTGACATCAATTACTTGGCGCCAAGACTCAATAGAGGTCTCTACAATTGAAGTTCTAGGTCCAGTGATGGCTGCGCTATTTATCACTACCCCAATTGGGCCAATATTTCGTGCTAAGGCAAAAGCAGCTTCTACCTCAGCAGGCTTAGTAATATCACAGCTAATCTGCTCAAAACCAAGCTGATTTTTTTTATCTGAATCGTTTTGTGACTGAAATACGCGGTCTAAGCCAACGACCTTAAAATCAGCAGTAAAGCGTTTTGCTATTGCTAGGCCAATATTATTTGCTGCCCCAGTAATAATCGCAACTTGTTTCATCTTTTAAGATTCTTCTTAAATTAATAATCAGATGCAGGATGGTGGCTAGCGTTAGGGTCGATTGCAACATCGATTAAACAAGGGCCCGCCAATTTTTCAGCCGCTTTTAAGCAATCTAGCATATCTTCTGCGCGGGTTACCTCAAAAGCATGACATCCCATGCCTTTAGCAATCATCGCAAAATTAGTGGGCGGGTAGTTCACGCCATAAGGTTCGCCCTTCATATTGTCACGAACCATGCCTAAACCACAATTATTAGCAACCACCACCGTAATCGGTGCATTTTCAGAAATAGCTGTCGACATTGCTGCCACAGACATACCTGCACCACCATCGCCAGTTAGTGCAATAACCCGCTTTTCTGGTTTAGCAATTTTTGCACCAACCGCAGCAGGAATTGACCATCCCATACCGCCAATACCTCCTGGTACAAGCAGCTGCCCTGGGGTGCGGATCTTCAGGGTGCCCGTAACCCAAATGCGATTATTGCCAGCATCTAAAGTGAGCAAATGATTATCGGTTAAATGCTGGTCTAAGGCTTTGACAATATCAACGTTATGCACCGTGCCAGCTGGCGTTTTATATTCCGGAATTACACCGTAATTAAACTGCTTATTATTTTCTGCAATCCAACCTAAGCGTTCGCTGCGCTTCGCATCACCAACATCTAAATCAACAAGCATTTCAAGTGCATCGCCAGCATCGCCTGTAATTGCTAACTTAACAGGATAGACCCACCCACTATTGCGTGGATCAATGTCAATTTGAACTAAGGTCTGATCTAGGGGCTTTAAAAATCCAGCCTCACAAAACCGCATATAGTCTGGTCCAAGACTTGCACCAATTGCCACCACTAAATCGGCGTCACGTAAGGCATTATTGGCCGCCTTACAGCCCCATGTTCCCAACATGCCAACACTTATCGGTGAAGATTCATCGACTACACCCTTGCCGTTATAACTAGTAGCTACTGCGAGACCGCCCTTAGCAGCAACTTGTGCAAGTAGGGCTCGCGTGCGTTCATTTTGTGCGCCTTGGCCAACAATAAGTATTGGGCGCTCAGCTTTTTTAAGCATTTTGGCAAGCTCATTCATTGCATTTACATCGGGTCTTGCTGGGGTGTATTGCAAATGTCCCTCTGCAGGATAAAGTGTGACCCGCGGATTAATATCAAATTGTCGACGAATAATGCTCGATTTTAGAACCACTGCTGCGGGGCCATTGCGGGGCAAGGTGGCGTGTTTAAATGCCATTTGAACGCCATATACTGCTTCATCAATTTCAGTAGCATATGCGCAAAACTTAGTCATGGTTTTTAATACCGTGGCTGCATCTGCAGCGCCATAGTCACCAGTCATGGTTTGATACACACCGCGCATCGCAAAACCATCGTAACAAGAGGTATCAGTTAAAACCACCATTGGCGAACCGGCAAAATAAGCCTCTAAGATTCCAAAGGCACCGGTCGTAGTTAAAAATGGCCCCATCCCCATTAGAACTGCAGGCCTACCAGTCACCTTTCCATAGGCTTGGGCCATAATTGATGCATGCTGTTCGCTACGCGATAAAACTAGTTTTAACTTTGAGCGTTGCTCATAAAATTCATCCAACATCCAAGTGATACCGAGCCCAGGCAAGGTAAAGGCATGTTTAGCGCCACATTCAATTAATGTTTTTACTATTTCTCGCTTGGTTGTACTCATGACGCCCTTTTCAAATTATTAAAAGCTAAAATGCAAACGTTTGCATAAAGTTTAATTTATACTACCAGATAAAGTATAAAAATAAAAATGAAACCGGCCAAAACTCAAAATAAATCAAAGATAGCCACCCTGCATGACGTAGCTAGCATTGCGGGGGTTTCACCAGGCACTGTTTCCAGAGCAATAACAAGGCCAAATCTAGTGGCTCCAAAAACCTTAGAAAAAATTCTTAGCATTGTAAAAAAACTACACTACTTCCCCGACCCTGCTGGCAGAAATCTGCGCTCTGCCAAGCCAACCGTTATTGGTGCGGTTATCCCTAGAACAGGTATCTCAACTTTTGCCCAAACCATTACCGATCTTAATGATGCATTAGAAGCTCAAAATATCACTTTAATTGTCTCGCAGCCCGAATTTTCATTAGCCGCCTCAGAGTCAGCAGCCTATCGTTTACTTGAGCGCGGTGCAGATGCTTTAATTCTACTTGGCGAAGATCACAAACCAGAACTATTTGAAATGCTAGACCATCGCGAATTGCCTTATTTACTACTTTGGACAACGAAAAAACTAAAAGATCAACCTTACGTTTCAGTCGATCAAAGTAAGGCAGGGCAATTAGCTGCAAATCATTTACTGGAATTAGGTCATCGGCATTTTGCCTTTGTAGGAATTCCTTTGGCGCATAACCCAAGAGCAGCAGCAAGGTTGGCGGGTGTAAAAAAACAGCTTAACCAAGCTGGGGTTTTGCTGGCAGCCACTGCAATTATTGAAGAGCCGCATCGCTTTAGTTCGGGTCGCAATGCGGTTGAACAGATTTTCAAAAATCAACCAAATACGACTGCCATTATTTGCACTAGCGACTATCATGCGCTAGGTGTACTCCGTGGGCTTTATGAAATTGGGCAGCGAGTTCCTGAGGATATTTCCTTAGTTTCTTTTAATAATAATGATTTTTCAGCCTATACGATTCCATCGCTTACCTCGGTTGACCTTAAGCAGCACGATGTAGGTATTCATGCAGCTGATCTCATTATTAAATTAATGCATGGCGAGCAAGTAAAATCTATTCAGATTCAACCCCAGATATGTGTGCGTGAAAGTTCTGCACAGGTTAAAAAGAGTGCTAAAAAAATAAAACTATGAATACCTTCATAGATAAATGGATCTTTTCACAAAAGTGGTTGGCGCCCCTTAAATTTAAAGTCTTTCGCTCAATTTATTTGGTTTGGCTAACATCAACTATTTGCATGTGGATGAATGATGTGGCCGCAGCTTGGATGATGACCTCGTTAACCACCTCAGCAACCTTAATTGCCTTAGTACAAACTGCTTCAAGTTTGCCAGTTCTGCTACTTGGCATTCCCAGCGGCGCATTAGCCGATATTTTAAATCGTAAATATTTCTTTGTATTTACCCAGCTATGGCTAGCAGCTAATGCTTCGGCTTTGATGCTGTTCTTGGTCTTTGGTTTATTAAACCCTTATGTACTTTTATTTCTAACCTTTACCAATGGCATTGGCCTAGCCATGCGTTGGCCTATCTTTGCTGCCTTAGTACCCGAATTAGTGCCGCGCGATTCCTTGCAGTCAGCCTTAGCACTAAACGCAATTGCCATGAATATTTCACGTATCGTTGGGCCACTCATTGCGGGCGTCATTATTGCTACGGCTGGCAGTCAGTATGTATTTGCTTTAAACATGGTGCTGTCACTCATTACCTCTTGGGTAGTATTGCGTTGGCAGTACCAGCATTATGTTTCTGCCCTACCCGGCGAACGTTTTTTTGGGGCAATGCGAGCGGGTTTGCAATATGTACGCCAATCAAATCAATTAAAAGCCATTTTCATTCGTACTTTCTTATTTTTTCTGCAGTCAACTGGTCTTATTGCCCTATTACCCGTTATCGCTAAAGATCATTTTCAAGGTAATGCCCACATCTTTACCCTATTACTGTCGTGTTTAGGTTTGGGGGCTGTTATTGCTGGTTCACAACTACCTCGCTTAAAAATATATCTCAGCACCAATCAATTAGCAAATTATGGAATTATTCTTTTATCAATTAGCTCAACTGCCGTCGTGCTATCACTCAATTTATGGCTTGCTTCAGTCTTTATGCTCATTTGTGGCATAGCCTGGATTAGCGTTGCCAACTCTCTCACCACTTCGGCTCAATTATGTTTACCTAGCTGGGTACGGGCACGTGGAATGTCGATTTACCAAATGAGTATTATGGCTGGCGCTGCCTTAGGCGCAGCAGTTTGGGGGAAAATTGCCACTGAAACCAATGTTAGCATCAGCATTATTCTTAGCTCAATCTTTGGCGTGCTAGCCTTAATAGCTGTCCGTAAACTTCATGTTGAAGGTTTGCTGCTAGAAGATATGAGCCCGGTATGCCCACTAGAGCGTCCTAACCCATCGCGCAACATTGACCCAAGCGAAGGGCCAGTAATGATCTCGATTGAATATCACATCCATACCTCCCAAAATGAAGCGTTTAAAAAGTTAATGGCTAGCACTAGGAAATCGCGCTTAAGACAGGGCGCTCTATCATGGAGCCTGTTCGAAGACGCTGAGCACCCTGGTAAATTTGTTGAGTATTACGTATTTGAAACGTGGGCAGACTATTTACGGCGCTTTGATCGCTTTACCGCTGATGATCTTAATATGCAAGAAGAGCGCCATCGCCATCATATTGATATTGCGCCCCCAAAGGTAACTCGGCGTATTGCCTCAAACCTAAAAAAATAACTTATTTACGCCAAACACTTGCCAACCAAGGCTGTTGCTCACGCGGCAAACCTGGCGGGCGATAAAAATGATCGACCTCAGTAAATCCAGCTGCACTTAGAAAGGTTTGCCAAGTTTCGAGATCATGATAAGCGCCGTACCGATCGCCGTTCCATCCTTCTTCATTATGACCCCGTGGGTTAGAGCTAAATAAAATCCCAGCGGGCTTTAAAGTATTAAATAATTCAAGCAATACTTTGGGTAGCAATTGCGCAGGCACATGAAATAACGAAGCATTGGCAAAAACCCCATCAAAATAATTACTTGGTAGTTGTAAATTAAAAAAATCTTGTACCCAAATTTCACAACCACTAAATTTTCGCGCTATTTCGGCAGCTTGCATACTCCCTTCTAACCCAGTAGCTAAATGACCAAGCTCTTTAAAAGCTTTTAAATCTCTACCAGGTCCACAGCCAAAATCTAAAATTTGATACGGCCCAGCACCCTGAACGGCATTTAATAAAGCCGAAATATTTTGACTAACATCGTGATCACGCGTGCCCGCAAAAAAAGAATCGGCATTCAGATTGTAATGATCGATAGTTTTAGCGGCAATTTCAGCAAGCTCTGCAGAAGATAATGGCACTTTATCCATCACTTAAACCAATCTATTGCGGTATTTCATCAGTTAGGTCGATTCAAGTGTTTTCTTCAAATTAACTGCCGACTCTCGCAAGAAACCCACATCACTGCCAGCCACAATCATCTGAAACCCAAGTTGCTTAAGCTCTGGAATGGCTCTTCCAGCAAAAGGAATAATACCAACTGGAATCTTGGCCGACTTGCATTTAGCGACCACTGCATCGATTACTTGGTTTAACTCAATAAAATGATCAGGCCCTTCTAAATTTAAATTAGCCGATAAATCAGTTGGGCCCACAAAGACTAAATCAACTTCAGGCAAGCCCCCAATTTCTAAGGCTAAATTCATGGCATTCAATGATTCCAATTGAATAATTACCAAGGTATCTCTATTTGCAATACTGCGGTAGTCAGGATTGGTTCCGTAAGCAGAGGCCCTGAGCGCAGGCAGGGCTAAGCCTCGATCACCTTGAGGCGGAAATTTTGCTGCACGCGCCACCTCTAAAGCTATCTCAACACTCTCAACTCGTGGCACCATGACCCCATGCGCACCGCGGTCTAATACGCGTGCAATTAAACTGGGGTCGGCAGACGGCACGCGCACGAGCGCACTGGTTGCACCACTAAAGCCACGCAATATTCCAGGTAAATCGGCTAAGCCAATAGCACCATGCTCCATATCAACCACCACAAAATCGAGCCCAATCGCCGAAGCAATTTCTGCAAATGCAGGATTTACAGTCATCATCCAAGCACCGCCAATACTTTTACCTTGCTTTATCTTCGCTTTAAGTGATGTTGTAATTAAGTGCATATTCTTTCCAATAAATTGAACTTGTGTAAAAAATTTAATACTAGCTTAAGTTAACTCCAACTTTTTTCCCGGCCTCACAAATATCTAGCCAAGTTTTATCATCAATTTCAAAGCCAGCTACTAAGCGTTGTGCCATCATTTTTCGCTCAGGCTCGCCCGCTAGCATAACCGGAACACCAACTTCACTAGCTGGGCTTTGATATACCCAGTCAATAAACGAGTTTGTCTCTAATTCAAATTGTTCTTTAGAGCTCATGCTATCGGGGCTGATTAAAATCGATAACATCCCATTCCAAATAGCGCGTTTTTTTATTTTTGGTGGTTTCCAAGTACCGCTCCCGGTTAATGCGCCCCCTAGCAATTCACAAGCTATGGCTAAACCTGAGCCCTTATGCTCGCCAAACGGCATCAATGCGCCTAAATTACCTGCAGCATCTGGCTTTACTACCACGCTTGGATCCGTGGTAGGCTGGCCCTGTTGATCGATTAAAAACCCAGGGCTAACTTGTTTACCTGCATTATGGGCAACTCGCATCTTGCCTTGTGCAGAGCGGCTTGTAGCAAAGTCTAAGATAAAAGGGGCGCGATTGGCAAGCGGCACGCCAATACAAAAGGGATTAGTGCCATGTCTGCCGATACCGCCTCCCCAAACGGCTACAACTGGTGCAGAAATCACATTCACTAGGTGAATTGAAACCAAACCCTCAGCTGCGGCCATTTCAGCAAAATGCCCAATACGACCTAAGTGATGAGCGCGTGATAGAGACACAATACAACTGCCTAATTTTTTTGCTCTGGAAATGCCCATCGATATTGCTTCTTCGCCGACAATTTGCCCAAAGCCTCGCTGCCCATCAAGCACTAACATGCTACCTAAGTCGCTTGTTACCTTAATGGTTTGATTGGGCTGCAAAGAGCCTTCTTGAAATGATTCGACGTAACGCGGAATCATTCCCGCTCCATGGGAATCATGCCCCTTTAAATTCGCCTGAACTAAGTTTGCACCAACCCGCAAGGCCTCGGCTTCAGAACTACCAGTAGCTCTAATGATTTGCGCAATTTTAGTTTTTAGATCTTCAGCATGAAAGATTGGCATAGTAAGGTAGTTTATCGTTTCTCATGGTAGATTATGGATTATTACAGGAGTTTATTGTCGCCATGAGTGCGATAGAATATAAAAAAAGGGGGGACAATGTTGCGCCAAT
Source organism: uncultured beta proteobacterium (assembly GCA_903944725.1). Taxonomy (GTDB): domain Bacteria; phylum Pseudomonadota; class Gammaproteobacteria; order Burkholderiales; family Burkholderiaceae; genus Polynucleobacter; species Polynucleobacter hahnii. Next base: position 1,355 of record CAJASX010000025.1, on the reverse strand, counting down.
TAAAATTATCACTTGTTACTTTAGTTACGGTACTGACGTTTACGCTACCAAGTTATGCGCAGTCAAACTACCCTAATCGACCGATCAAACTTATCGTCGGCTTTCCACCTGGCGGAGGTCTTGACTTTACCTCACGTCTAATTGCGCCCTATCTTGCTGAAGCACTTGGACAACAAGTTATTGTTGAAAATAAACCAGGAGCTGCTGGCGTCATTGCGCTTACCGAGCTTTCGCGCGCCGCACCCGATGGTTACACCTTGGTTGTTGCTAATATTGGTCCAATGGTTCTGGCGCCAAATATGATGGCAAAAAAACCGTATGACCCATTAAAAGACTTTACCCCAATTGGGCAAATTGTTTCAACTTATTTTCTTGCTGTTGTCCCGCGCGAGCTACCAGTAGACTCTCTCAAAACATTTATTCAGTGGGCTAAAAAAAATCCAGGAAAAGCTAATTTTGCTTCCGGTGGTAATGGTTCAATTACCCACTTAAATGGCGAACTACTCAATAATGTTGGCGGCATTAAGCTCACCCATGTACCTTATAAAGGCTCGGCGCCAGCTATTGTCGACCTGATTTCTGGCCAAACCCACATCTTGATCGATATCACCGGCATCTTGGTGCCACAAGTTCAGTCTGGCAACCTGAAGGCGATTGCAATCACCAGCCCTACCCGAGATAAAGATTTACCCAATGTGCCAACAGTTCGTGAAGCGGGTTTTGCTGAATTAGAAACCTCAGGTTGGCAAGGTTTAGTTGGGCCCGCTAACATGCCTAAAGAAGTAGTGCAAAAATTGCAAGCTGCGCTTAAGAAAACCTTAGCAAATCCTGAAGTACGAGAGCGTTTCGAAAAAGCAGGAACCCCTATTACTGAACGATCGGCAAGTGAATTTGCTGCATTTATTAAAGCTGAAAATGATCGTTGGTTAGCCGTTATTAAAGAGTCGGGCGCAAAAATTGAATAAAACAAATCGCAAGAAGCCTGAAGAACTGCGTAGCCATCGCTGGTATGGCGTAAAAGATATGCGCAGCTTTGGCCATCGTTCGCGCACTGCCCAAATGGGCTATAACCGCAGTGATTATGCGGGCAAGCCGGTCATTGCCATTATTAACACCTGGAGCGATATTAACCCGTGTCATAGTCATTTTCGTCAACGTGCCGAAGAATTAAAGCGGGGTATTTGGCAGGCCGGTGGTTTTCCTGTTGAAATGCCTGCCATGAGTTTGTCTGAGCCCTTTCAAAAACCTACCACGATGTTATATCGCAATCTTTTAGCAATGGAGACCGAAGAGTTATTGCGCTCTTACCCTGCCGATGGTTGCGTTTTAATGGGGGGCTGCGATAAAACGACGCC
>CAJASX010000024.1 GCA_903944725.1 uncultured beta proteobacterium | reverse complement strand
TTTAAAGGCGAACCAGGCAGTGAATCGTGGTGATGTAAGTTGAAATTAATTTAATCGTCCCCTTACTAGCAGCCCAAAGGTTAGTCAGACAGGATTCATATTAGAAGTGTAATATAAGAATCCCCATAATTATTTCCCCTACCTAAAGGCTCATGATGACGATTTCAATGTACCAAGCTAGCGCTCCGCGCTTCATCCATGTTTTAAAGAACCTATCGGCCATATTAGATAAGACTCAAGCCCATATCGATGCGAAAAAATTAGATGCCACTGCCTTTACTTTGTTCCGCTTATTTCCCGATATGCTTAACCTCACGCGACAAATTCAAATTGCAACTGACACAGCGAAGGGCTTAGTTGCCCGATTAGCTGGAGTTGAAATTCCTGTGTATGAAGATAATGAACAAACTATTGCAGATTTAAAGTTACGGATTGCTAAAACGATTGCTTTTATCGAGGGTATTAAGCCTGAGCAGATTGATGGCACTGAAGACAAAGACATTGTTACTAAGCGAGGCGATAAAGAGACCCATTATAAAGGCCTCCAGTTTTTATTAGCGCATGCTATTCCTAATGTGTATTTTCATATAACTACTGCCTATAATATTTTGCGCCATAATGGCGTTGAAATTGGTAAGCGAGATTATTTAGGTAGCATTTAACAGCGCATTCAATCAATTTTTAACTTAATTTATTTTAGGAAAGACTCATGTCAACTGCAGCCACTTGCCCATTTTCTGATAGTGCCGATGACCGCGCCTTAGCAAGGCACACTACAAATGCCGACTGGTGGCCTAATCAATTAGATCTCAAACTATTAAATCAGCACTCACCGCTAATTAATCCGATGGCTAAGGATTTTAATTACGCTAAGGAATTTCAAAGCCTGGATTTAAATGCTGTGATCAAAGATCTCAATGCATTAATGACAAACTCACAAGCATGGTGGCCTGCCGACTATGGTCACTACGGCCCATTCTTCATTCGGATGTCATGGCATAGCGCTGGTACGTATCGTGTTGGTGATGGTCGTGGCGGTGCAGGCTCTGGTACACAACGGTTTGCACCACTCAATAGCTGGCCTGATAATGGCAATCTTGATAAGGCGCGGAGATTGATTTGGCCTATTAAGCAAAAGTATGGCCGTAAAATTTCTTGGGCTGACCTGATGGTGCTTGCCGGCACGATTGCGCTGCAGTCAATGGGCTTAAAGATTTTTGGTTTTGCCGGTGGGCGTGAAGATGTGTGGGAAGGTGAAGATATTTATTGGGGCTCAGAAGGGCAGTGGCTAGCTGATAAGCGTTATAGTGGCGATCGAGAATTAGAAAAGCCACTTGCTGCAGTACAAATGGGCTTGATTTATGTGAATCCCGAGGGCCCTGATGGCAACCCTGATCCACTTGCCGCCGCGCGCGATATCCGTGAGACCTTTGCCCGAATGGCGATGGACGATACTGAGACGGTCGCTCTCATTGCTGGTGGTCATACCTTTGGTAAGGCCCATGGCGCTGCTGATCCAGCAAAGTATGTTGGTCCCGAACCCGAAGCCGCACCGATTGCAGAACAAGCCTTTGGTTGGAAAAATACTTTTGGCACTGGCTCTGGGGATGATGCTATTACTAGTGGCTTAGAAGGCACTTGGACAACTAATCCCGTGCAGTGGGATAACAACTATTTTGATAATCTATTCGGCTATGAGTGGGAGTTAACTAAGAGTCCCGCTGGCGCTCATCAATGGACACCAAAAGAGGCATCTGCAGCTGGCACCGTTCCAGATGCACACGACCCCACTAAGAAACATGCGCCAATGATGTTTACTACGGACCTTGCGCTGAAGATAGATCCAAGTTACCTCATCATTTCGCAGCGGTTTCATGCCCACCCAGAGGAATTAGCAGACGCTTTTTCTAAAGCTTGGTACAAGCTAACACACCGAGATATGGGACCTATCACGCGTTATCTTGGCCCGCTTGTGCCAAAGCAGCTGCAACTGTGGCAAGACCCGATTACTGCGGTCACTTATCCATTAATTGATGCACAAGATGTTGCTAGCTTAAAGAGCAAAATATTAGCAGCGCCGCTGTCTATTTCACAATTAGTAAAAACGGCTTGGGCATCAGCGAGCACATTCCGCGGTAGTGATAAGCGCGGTGGAGCTAATGGCGCTCGTTTGCGTTTGGCGCCGCAAAAAGATTGGCCAGTCAATCAGCCAGCTGAGTTAGTCACTATTTTGCAAACATTAGAGGCTATCCAAACAGAATTCAATGCCTCACAGACTTCTGGTAAAAAAGTTTCTCTAGCTGATTTAATCGTACTAGGTGGTAATGCAGCAATTGAGTCGGCAGCCCAGAAAGCGAACCATGCACTAACGCTACCATTCTTTCCGGGTCGTAATGATGCATCGCAAGAGCAAACTGATGTACATTCTTTTGCTGTACTTGAGCCACGCGCCGATGGGTTTCGTAACTATATGGGGGATGGCCATGTTGCTGCTGCAGCAGAGCGCTTAATCGATCGGGCTAACCAACTCACCTTAACAGCGCCTGAGATGACCGTCTTGATTGGCGGCATGCGTGTCTTAAGCGCCAATTTTGACCACTCAGCATATGGTGTATTTACGCAGCGCCCTGAGACCTTAACAAATGATTTTTTTGTTAATTTACTCGATATGAATACCAAGTGGCAGCAAGCTGATACAGCTACTGGTGTACTTGAAGGTTTGGATCGTGCAACAGGAAAACTGAAGTGGACTGGAACACTTGTTGATCTTGTTTTTGGTTCTAATTCGCAGTTGCGTGCGCTTGCAGAGGTTTATGCTTGTGCTGATTCGCAAACTAAGTTTATCAATGATTTTGCTGCAGCCTGGACTAAAGTGATGAATCTCGATCGTTATGATCTGGCTTAATATTAATCTTGATTAAATGTGACCACATGATCGGCAACTAAGTGAATCCCAATTTTTTCACCAACAGCATGATCATGATGGCTCGGCACAAAGGCAAAAATTTCAGTGCCTGAAGTTAGCTTGAGCGTGTAAAGAAAATCTGCGCCGCGAAACGTTTTTCTTACTACCTCTGCTTGCATAGGGCTAGCGTCATCATGCTGAATATCGTCTGCACGAAGCAGTACATCAATCTCTTTGCCAACTTCGCTAGTGTGGTCGCGGTCTAACACTAATTCACCTAGCTCAATGTTTACTTTTCCACCTGCTTGCACTATCCCTTTGACGAAAACACCACGACCAATGAAGTCAGCGACATAGCGATTAGTTGGCTGGTGATACAACTCGTAAGGGGTATCCCATTGAATAACCTTTCCCTCTGCCATTACGCCGATCTGATCTGCAATTGCGAAAGCTTCGAATTGATCGTGGGTAACCAAAAGCGCGGTAACGTGATTGTTTTTGAGGATCTCGCGCATATCTCCTGCTAGACGTTCTCTAAACTCAATATCTAAGCTTGAGAAGGGCTCATCAAGCAAAATTAAATCAGGTTCTGGTGCCATTGCTCTTGCAAGCGCAATGCGCTGCTGTTGACCACCGCTAAGCTCATAGGGGTACGCTCGGGCTTTATCTGCAAGCCCAACCCGCTTTAACCATTCTGTGGCTAAGGCTACCCTTTGAGGCGCGCGAAGGTGTTGCAAGCCAAAGGCCACGTTATCTAAAGCATTTAGGTGCGGAAAGAGGGCGAAGTCTTGAAAGACCATACCAACTCGTCTTTCACTGGGAGGAACATGAACAGTGGTGGAGCTCACCACCTGATTGCGCAGCAGAATTTCACCTTTTCGTATGGGTTCAAAGCCGCAAATAGCCCGTAAAATAGTGGATTTACCACACCCTGAGGCGCCTAGTAAACAGCCGATTTCGCCCTGTTTTAGGGATAAATTTAAGTCCTTAACGGCTGTAACCTGACCTTGTCCATCTTGGCTTGGATAGTCAATTTTTACTTGTTTTATCAAAAGCAGAGTTTGCGTAGATTTCATCCCTATAATTTTCTCATTAATGCTAGTGGTTTAATACTTAACTAGAGTCTAAACGGGTTATTGATTATATGAATCGATTTGTAGTACCGCTTGCCCTGTTGCTATTTCTTCCTTTATTTGGCTTATTGGCGCCATTCTTTTTTTCAAATATAGGAAATAGTGCTAATGAATCAATGTCGTCTGGCACCTTAACTCATTTATGGAATTATGTATTGGGGGGCTATATTACATCCACCTTGATATTAATCATGGGGGTTGGATTTGGAATTTTTATCCTTGGTGTCGGTAATGCTTGGATCGTTGCAAGCTATCAATTTCCAGGCAAGAAAATATTTGAGTGGGCATTAATTTTGCCCCTGGCGGTACCAACCTACGTAATGGCCTACCTGTTTGTTGATCTGTTGCAATTTTCAGGGCCAATTCAAAGTACTATTCGAACCTTATGGGGATTGGATTCTTTATGGTTTTTTCCAGACCCAAGATCATTAAGTGGAGCAATTTGGGCCTTTACATTTTGTTTGTATCCTTACGTCTATCTAATTACTCGAACTGCCTTCTTAGAGCGTAGCGGACGATTAATTGAGGTTTCAGAAACTCTTGGCTATACGCCTTTTCAGGCTTTACTAAAATTAGTGCTCCCAATGGCTAGGCCCGCTATATTTGCAGGTATGGCGCTTGCGTTGATGGAGGTGCTAGCAGATTTCGGAGCTGTTTCTTACTTTGGGGTACAGACTTTTGCAACTGGAATCTTTAAAGCATGGCTCTCTTTTGGCGATCGCTTGGCCGCAGTTCAGCTGGCCTTAGGGCTCTTAAGCTTTGTCTTGCTGATCTTTTTTATTGAGCAAAGCAGTCGCGCAAAATTACGTTACTCTGCCGCTTTACAAAGCAAGCCCAGTACCAAATTATTACAGGGTAAAGATGCATTTTTTGCCTTTTTATTTTGCGGTACTACTTTACTATTTGGTTTTTTATTACCCGCCTTTGCGCTTCTACAGCTCCTTTATCAGCAAGGCTTAAGTATTGATATTCGTTATTTTGATTGGCTCAGTAATTCTTTATCAGTGGCTTTGATTACCTCGATCATCTCAGTTTTGCTTGCACTGTTTTTTGCTTACGCTGTACGTTTAAATTCACGGTTAAGTTGGGTTAATCGTTTGCTTGGATTCGGATATGCCTTACCTGGTGCCGTATTGGCAATTGGTGTTCTATCCTTTTTAGAAATTTTTCAATTAGCTTGGTGGGTATCTGTTAGTTTATTCATTTTAATTTATGCCTATTTGGTGCGTTTTTTATCTTCTAGTTTACAAAGCATAGAAGCAGGGCTTTCGCGGATTACGCCCTCGATGGATGGTTCCGCGGCGTTGCTAGGTTTATCTAAGTTACAGATCTTAAAAAGAGTCCATGTTCCCTTGTTAAAGCGAAGCATTATTACAGCGGGCTTATTTGTCTTTGTTGATGTGATGAAAGAACTGCCAGCTACTTTACTATTGCGCCCATTTAACTTTGATACCTTAGCAGTAGCCACCTTTCAGCTGGCTACCGATGAGCGTCTTGCCGAACTAGCCCTGCCTTCGCTTACTATTGTTTTGGTTGGCCTTGTCCCGGTTTTAGTGCTTTCCAGAGTGATGGCTAAATCTTAATTGATAATCATTCTTATTTGTGATAAACTAGAGGGAGTTCACTATTTTTCATAAATCAGGCCATGTCAAAGCAAAAACTCCATCAATTTTTCAGCATATCCACCTTCCTATTTTGTGTTTTCATTTATTTTCCCGTAAGTGCTGAAGAGGCTAAAGAGCTCAATCTATATTCTGCGCGCCATTACCAAACTGATGAAGCACTCTATAGCGATTTCACCAAGAAAACTGGTATTAAGATAAATCGAATTGAGGCTGACGACAATGCCTTAGCAGAACGTTTAAAAAGCGAGGGCAGTAAAAGCCCTGCAGATGTGATTTTGATGGTTGATGCAGCTCGGCTTTGGCGGGCACAAATTGATAGCTTCTTTAAGCCCATTCACTCATCCTATTTAGAGGGTCGGATACCTGCTAACTTACGCTCTAAACCAGATGCACAAGGCTCAACATGGTTTGGCTTTTCTACCCGAGCACGTTTAGTTGTTTATAACAAAGCGAAAGTTAATCCACTCGAGGTCGATACCTATGAAAAGTTAGCTGAGCCACAAAATAAAGGTAAAGTTTGCACGCGTTCAGGCGCTCATCCCTACATGCTCTCTTTAATAGGAGCCATGATTGAGCGTCGCGGTGAAGCGGCTACTGAGGAGTGGTCCAAAGGCATGGTCGCTAATATGGCACGTGCTCCACGAGGCGGCGATACCGACCAGATTAAAGCTGTAGCTGCAGGTGAGTGTGGAGTAGCGCTTACAAATTCATATTATTTAATCCGTTTATTACGGTCTAAAAATCCAGAAGACCAAGCAATCGTTTCAAAAATTGGCTTTATTTGGCCTAATCAACAAACTTCAGGTACACATATTAATATCGCTGGAGGTGGGGTTGCAAAAAATGCGCCGCATTCACAAGCAGCAATTCAGTTTTTAGATTACTTGGCAAGCGACACTGCGCAAGATTATTTTGCCAATGGCAATAATGAGTGGCCAGTCGTTAAGTCGGTAAAAATAGAAAATGAAGGGCTTAAAATACTCGGATCATTTAAAGCAGAAAATATCTCAATTGCGGCAATTGGTAAGAACCAAATTGCCGCACAAAGATTGCTAGATCGGGTGGGGTATAAATGAAATTAAATGCAGCCCATTTTAAATTTGCAAGATAAATTAAATGAGAATAAAACTTTTGCCTATTACCAAGGTAATTTTTCACCTGAATAGGAAAGAAAGCTACCCGAATTCTCTTTATTAATAGTCTGAATTACCTGAAACATATCTCTTGCTGCATCGGCAGGGGGTCTACCTATTTGCTCGCCCTTAAAGGGTTTTGATAGCTTTGAGTTGACAGTGCCAGGGTGAAGGGCAATGATTGCAGTATTTGGCATCACCCGACCAAACTCAATGGCTGCGGTTTTAATAAACATATTTAAAGCTGCCTTAGAAGCTCGGTAGCTATACCATCCACCTAGACGATTATCTTCAATGCTACCTACCTTTGCCGAGATTATTGCCATTACACTGCCCGCAGGGTCAAGAAGTTTTGCAAAATACTTTAATGTTAGTGCTGGCCCGATAGCATTAATTTGCATTAGTGTATTTAGTTGATCAAAATTTAAATCGGCTAATTTTTTTTCTGGCATCCAACTCTCAGAGTGCAGAACTCCAATGGTATTAATAATGAGTTGAAAGGGGCCTTGATTTAAAAGTTCTTGAGCTGCCGCTTCTATCGAATTAGGAAATTGGTAATCAATGCTAGGATCTGAATGTCGATGAATGCCTAATACCATTGAGCAAGACGGCGTTGCAGTCAGAAGGCTCACAAAGGCTGCACCTATAGTTCCTGAGCTACCAATTACTAGGGCGCGAAACGGAGAGGAAAAAATTGTCATAAAGGGCTTGGGATAAATGGCACAACAAACAGTTTATTCAATAAGTCATAAGCTTGCATTGTTGTCAGTATTATTGAGAATAGCCTCTAGAAATGTGTTGTGAAAAGAGTAGTTGAAATTATCTAAGCTAAATGGGGATTACAATAACTAGATTCAAAATGACTCAAGACAATACTAAAAATCGCCCAAG
>CAJASX010000023.1 GCA_903944725.1 uncultured beta proteobacterium | reverse complement strand
GATAGCGCCACTCTGTGGCTCATAAAAACGTAAGAGCAAGGAGAAAATCGTACTCTTGCCTGCACCCGATGGGCCTACTAAGGCATAGCTTTTGCCTTTTGGAATCGCGAGCTTCAAGTGATTTAAGGCTAAAAATGTGGGACGTGATGGATAAGAAAAAGATACGTCGGTAAATTGAATTGCCTCAGTTTGAGTGGCTACTAAAACCCCAATCATATCCATTTTCTGCTTGAGCCGCGCAGCTGAATCATCAATACCATGGTGATCAAAGGCAATTGCGGGTTTTGCTTGGATTAATTCAACGAGTCGCTCAGTTGCGCCCGATGCTCGTTGCAAGTCACCCCAGACCTCTGACAAAGCACCAATTGAACCTGATACTAAGGCGGCATATAAAACAAATTGGGTTAATTGACCAATTGTAATTTGCCCTGAACCTACTTGTAGGGCGCCTACCCATAAAACAAAAACAATCACTGAAAATGCGAGTGCAATCGCTAGGGCAGTGAGCATTGAGCGTACTTTAATGCGTTCTTTGGCAACTGTAAAAGCCAGTTCAACGGCTGTGCGATAACGCTTTTGTTCATAAGGTTCGCGCACAAAGGCTTGTACAGTGGGCATCGCACTTAAGATTTCACCGGCAATTGCGCTAGCATCAGCAACCTTATCTTGACTGGCCCGCGACATCTTACGCACCCGGCGTCCAAACGCCCAGAGTGGCAGCACGGTAAACAATAACAGGCCTACCATCATTCCCGCTAACCAAGGGCTAGTAGCAAGCATCATGCCAATGCCACCAATGGCCATAACCGAACTGCGTAAGGCCAAGGAAATACTCGTGCCAACTAAGGTTTGAATTAAGGTGGTATCGCTAGTTAGGCGTGATAATACTTCTCCGCTTTGTAACGTTTCAAAATAACTCGGGCTTTGCCGCAGCACATTTTGAAAAACCCGCTCACGCATGTCGGCAACTACGCGTTCGCCAAGCCAAGCCATAAAGTAAAAGCGCGATGCAGTGCCAAGCGCTAAGACTATAGCGATGATTAGTAGGTGAATAAATTCACGATGTATTGCTTGGCTAGTTAAGCCAGTATCAATTAATTGCCGAAAGGCAATCGGCAGTGCTAGAGTAGCGCCCGCAGCAACAAAGACAAAGCTAATCGCTAAAATCCATTGCAGACGGTATTGGCGAATAACTTGATAGTCTTTGAGCCAATGGCGAATGCTACTAATCTTTATGGGCTTTTTACTCATATATCATAATACTTGTATATTAATTAAATTAATCAAGCATTGTAGGTGATGAAAATATGTTTAAAAAAATAAAAATAAAAATGATCCTTCTTTTAAGTCAAATATTTATCTGTGTTGCTTTTTTGCAGATGAGCACACTAGCTAATGCCCAAAATAATACCCAAGCCAACTCGGCTACCGAACTACAACCTGTTAAAACCATACCGTCAATTGACGTTGCTCGTTATTTAGGAACTTGGTATGAGATAGCTAAATTTCCTAATTGGTTTCAGCGAAAATGTCTTTCTGGCACGAATGCTAACTACCAATTAAAAGAAGATGGCAATGTTAAGGTAACCAATCGTTGCAAAGTCGAAGGTGGCGAAATGGCTCAGGCAATTGGTACTGCGAGGCAAATTGGGGGCGCTACCTCGCCAAAATTAGAGGTACGTTTTGCGCCCGATTGGTTAGCTGCTTTACCCTTTGTCTGGGGCGACTATTGGGTGATTGATCTTGATCCCCAGTATCAGTTGGCTGCGGTGAGCGATCCACGGCGGGAGTATTTATGGATCTTATCGCGAACGCCCAAAGTAAATCAAAAATCCTATGATGATTTATTACAACGACTTATCACGCAGCAATTTGACTTAAGTCAATTGAGTTTCACGCCGCAAGACTGAACTTTATTTATGCATTTAGGTCTAGTGTTTTACTAGCCGCTACTCGACCTTGCCAATTTTTTTCACTGAGATGGCTAGTTCTCCCGCATCTTTATCCCAATAAGTTTTAAATTCAGGGGCATCAAGATACATTACAGGGCTACCAGAATTGCCAATTATTTCTTTTACTTTTTCATCGTTGGCCGCAAGTTTAGCGGCTTCGCGTAATTTATTGACGATCGCATCAGGAGTATTGCTGGGTACAAACAAGCCAGACCACTGGGCAAATTCGATTGGTACCCCCATCTCTTTAAAACTCGGTACATCGGGCAAGCTTACTAGCCGCGCATTACCCCAGTGAGCTAAGGGCCGTAATTTTCCAGCTTTGATGTATTGCACTACCGAGGATGGCCCGGTTGCGACGGCATCAACTTGGCCGCCAAGTAAGGCCACAATTGCAGGGCCTGCTCCCGTATAAGGAATATGCACCATATAAAATTTTTCGTTTACTTTCAGCATTTCCATGGGCACGTGCATGGTGCCGTAATTTCCTGATGATCCAAAGTTATATTTGCCAGGAGATGCTTTCATGGCAGCAAGAAATTGTTTATACGTTTTCCAAGGGCTGTCACTTCGCACTACCAAAACAGTTGGATCGGCAGTGAAGCGGGCAATAGGCTTTAGTTGATTGAGTTGAAATGAGGGCGTTTTCCCTAAAATTTTATCGGCCTCAGGAATAATTGAAATCGATGACAATGCCATCAAAATAGTATAGCCATCGGGTTTTGATTTGGCGACCGCTGCCATCCCAATACCGCCACCAGCGCCAACTTTATTTTCAATAATTACGGATTGGCCTAAGCTACGTGACAACGCTTCAGCTACTGGGCGTGCCACTGTATCAGCAACTCCCCCAGGCGGAAAAGGTACAACCATCGTAATGGGGTGAGTAGGCCATGCTTCTTGCGCATGAGTCACGCTAGCAAAGAGGCCACCTATCAAAGCCAATAATCCCAGTGCTGCGCTAAAGATCAAAGTAAAGGGTTGGGGTAAACCCGAACGGTGTTTTGCTTGTCTCATAGTTTTATTAACTTAAATGAATGAATTCACATCCTACTACAATCACTACCAGATCAATAAAATTGCTGGAGGAGATGAGTTTCATGAAATTTGCTGCTTTTAGTTTGCGTCAAGGTACCCCCGCTGAAGTACAGCGTGTGCGCGTAGGATTAGTTTCCATTGAGCAAGGCAAAATTGCTGAATACAGTATATCGACTGAGTTGACTGAAGTAGGGGTGTTGGCGCTTTTAAAGCTGCAATTAGCGAGCCAACCTTTACCAGCTATTGCTGCTAATCACGACCTTAGTTCAATACAGCTATTAGCACCGATACCAAGGCCGAGACGAAATATTTTTTGCGTTGGGAAGAATTATTTTGACCATGCGAAAGAATTTGGTACCAGCGGTTTTGATAGTAGTACTTCAAAGCCGGGTGATGAAATTCCCAAAGACCCTATTATTTTTACTAAACCACCTGAATCAGTTATTGGTCCGGGCGCTAATATTGTGATTCCACAGCAAGTCTCTAATGCCATTGATTACGAGGTTGAATTAACTGTGATTATTGGTAAGGGGGGCAAAGGTATTTCTCAAGCCAATGCAATGCAGCATGTTTGGGGGTATACCGCAATTAATGATGTTACTGCCCGCGATTGGCAGCAGCGCCATAAGCAATGGTTTTTAGGAAAAAGCTTTGATACTTTTTGTCCGATGGGACCTTGGGTGGTGACGGCCGACGAATTAGATGTCAACGATATCTCGGTAAAATGTTGGGTTAACCAAGAATTACGTCAAAGCTCGAATTCAAAAGATTTAATTTTTAATATTCCGAAACTAATTGAAACAATTTCTGCCGGGATTACTTTGTACCCAGGCGACATCATTGCCACTGGAACCCCAGCGGGGGTAGGTTTAGGTTTTAAACCTCCCAAATATTTAGTTGCTGGCGATATTGTGAAATTAGAGATTGGTGGCGTTGGCGTTTTAGAAAACCCATTAGCGATGGGTTAGGACAAAGCTTAGCGCTTGATCTTAGAATCGCCAAGCATATTATCGGCTTTAATAAAATATTTTCTGCCATAAGCTAATACTTGAGCATCGCTCGGATGATCGACGGTCTCTACGCCTAAAATATTTTTTGCTACTTGGGGATCATGCTGGTTTGCATGCTTAAATAGCTCTAATTTTGCAGATCCTGGTCCGATGATCAAAATTTCTTTAGCATCTTTAATTGCTGTAATTACCGCATGCAAATAACCTGAATCTAGTGCCATGTGACCGCTACCTGAAGCCCCTTTTTTATGATGTAAATGGAGGTGTTTAGAGTGGGTAGAAATGATTTGATTTTCGCTGGCCTCAGCATTGAACCGAATAATATGGGCTTCTTGATGATCAATCCAAACGACAACATGATTAAATGACATTACTACTCCTAATTGCGATAACAGCTAAAAATGAATGGCGTGTAAGCTAATTAATAAAAGTGCAAAAACACAATGTTTTAGACCTACCTTACCTAGATACATTATAGAAGCTTAACAAGTCATTTTTGATTAATTAGTTTATTTAGTACAGTGCGAATTTCTTGACTTAATTCTGAAGCCGCCATACCAATAGGCCCAATACCTTTATTTACTAGGGAATCGCCTGCCAAGGCATGTAAATGAACGGCTAAGATGCTTGCATCCCTTGCTTCAAGGTGATGTTGAATGCCTTGTGCGGCTATGGCTGCAATACAACCCGTAAGTACATCCCCCATGCCTGCTGTTGCCATACCTGAATTACCGAATGGACAAAGCACGATTTTTTGCGAGGGCGAGCCAATTAGCGTATGTTGACCTTTCAGTACCACAATTGCATTAGTCAGCTTTATTAAATCAAGCAAAGCATGAGGGCGGTGGGCCTGAATACTCACCGAATTAGTTTGTAAAAGTGCTGCAGCCTCGCCAGCATGCGGTGTAATGATGGTGGGAAATAACCTAGTCTTCAAAGCTTTCATCAGCACAGTATTATTTGCTAAAAGGTGCAGGGCATCGGCATCAAGAATTAGTATTTTTTTACAATTAAGCGCCTCGCGCAGATAATTTTTTGCAGCCTTGCTAAATCCTAAACCTGGTCCAATTGCAATCACATTTGGATTCATATCGCCTAGAATTTTCTCGGGAGAAAAACGCATGGCGTCTACAAGCATTAATTCTGGGTGTGAATTTATCAGATGGGCTGAGTCAGAATCAAGCATAGCGATGTGAGTCCAACCGGCGCCACTATAAAGTGCACCAAGGCCGGCTAACACAATGGCGCCCGCTTTACCTGCTTCACCACCAATCAGTAAAACCTTACCAGCATTGCCTTTATGTTCGTCTGTTTGGCGTACCAATTTTTTGGCCAAGCGATTCAATTCAGGCACAGAGAGTTGGCGCAGGTTGACAGGGCGGGGGAGGATATTTTTGATCATTTAAGGCACTAGAATAGACTTAAAAGTCTTATACTAAAAGTATATTAATTTTAGTAGTAAATTATGCGCATGCACCTAAAAATTATTTTTTTACTGCTTTATTTTGCTACTTTTGCTTGTTTGGCTCAGTTACCAGATACCCGCACTATTAATGGTATTCGCTTTATTACTGGTGGTATTGGGTCTGATGAGTCACAAGCAATTCAAGCCGATGCTAAGCAATGGCCTTTGTTGCTTGAATTTTCGCAGACCGACGGTCAGGCCAGAGCTGCTTGGGTTGCGGGCGCCAAAATTATCATTAATGATGCTAAAAAAAGGCCTCTACTCGATATCATCTGTGACGGCCCGCTCATGTTAGTTAAGCTCCCACCCGGCTCTTATTCAATTGCAGCTGCTTATAACGGAGTCACGCAAAATCGTACTCTGTTGATTGCGAAAGACGTTCCTCAGCGCATAGTTATTACTTGGAAAAGCCCTTCTTAATTACTGATCGCTAACTCCATGCGATCGAGCGCTTGATTCAGTAATGCTCTTTGGGTACCAAAGTTTAGGCGTACAAATTTAGGATCATTAAATTGGGATCCGGGCGAGAGATGTACACCGTGTTGTAAAAATAAATCCTGTGGCTTAGTCAACCCCAGCTTGCTGCAATCAATCCATGCTAAATAACTCGCTTCACTATTGGCAAAGTGAAGCATATTACTAGAATTGATGCGGGTTTCAAGCAGCTGGCGATTTTCTCGAAGATACTGAATAAGCTCTTTTCTCCAGGGTTCGCCATTTTTAAGTGCTGCCTGCGTGGCAATATAACCAAATAGGGAAGGGTCAGCGATCGTGCTGTGTAAATCAGTCTGGATGGCTTGACGTAGAAGCGGATTTTCTGCTATCGCCCAAGCTAAGCCAGCACCCGGAAAATTAAAAATTTTATTGAACGACATTAAGGTAACAGTATTCATTGAAATAGCTTTACTCAAACTGGCAATGGGAATATGGCGTTTATTGTCATCAAGCACTAAACCTGCATGAATTTCATCAGCGCAAATGAGGATATCGTTAGCTAAACAAAAATCAGCAACTTGACTTAATTCAGCATGAGTAAAAACGGTGCCCCCTGGATTTTGTGGATTACATAAGAGCAATAGGCGAGTTGTGGGTTTGGCAAAGTTAGCAAGCTGAGCAAATGGTAAGACCCAGCGATTTGCTTCTAAGGCTAAAGGTAGTTCGGTAAAGTCACGTTGGGCTTGGGTGCAAGCTAAACGCAAGTGGTGATAAACAGGCCTAGGAATCAAAACATGCTGATTGGGCGTAGTTAATTGTCGTACCGCAGTATGCAAGCCCGATACAACATTAGGGAGAAAGACAAGCCAGCTGGGATCTACTTCCCAAGCGTAATGCTCTTTTAAATAGCTAGCAATGGCTTCTGGTAAAGCAGTGGGTGAATGTGTATAGCCAAATACACCCTGTTGCACACGCGCTGCAAGTGCTTCTACAACGCAAGTTGGGGAAGCAAAGTCCATATCGGCCACCCAGAGCGGAATGACATCGTGGGGATTCGCATCCCAGCGGATGGAATCCGTATTGCGCCGATTGATGGGAGCATCGAAATTAAATGACATGTTTAACTACCTTAACTAGCGTCACGTGCCAAACGTAATCCAGTCATTTGCCAGCGCGTATGGGCAGGAAAGAAATTGCGATAACTGGGTCGAATATGTGATCTTGGCGTAAGGCAAGATCCACCTTTAAGCACCATTTGGTTAACCATAAATTTGCCATTGTATTCACCTGCAACGCCATCCCATGGCTGAAACCCGGGATAAGGGCCATAATTACTCGAGGTCCATTGCCAGACATCTCCATAAAGAGTCTGGTTTGCTGATGGCATTGGTACGAGATTATGACTTTCAAGCAAATGACTACTTTCAGGAATTAGATTACCTGCTTGATTGAGCGCAAATGCCTCCCATTCAAATTCGGTCGGCAGGCGTGCACCACGATATTCTGGATGCTTTACACCCAACCAGCGGGAAAAAGCATCGGCTTCAAAATAGCTAATATGGCTTACCGGCGCTGCGAGATTAAGCGGGACATTGCCACGCAAAGTAAATTCACAAAAATCAGACGCGACATCTTGCGCCACTTGAATTTGATTCCAATACAAAGGCGCGCAAATCTTTTCTTGATTAAGCCACGCCCAGCCAGCATCTAGCCACCATTGGTGATCTTGATAAGCGCCTGCACGAATGAACTCAAGCCATTGATGATTAGTAATGAGTTGGCTGTCAATTAAATAGGGCGCAAGGTAGACAAGATGTTGAGGCGCTTCGTTATCGAAATGAAAACCTATAGCTGCCGGATTAAATCCAAGCTTAAATAAATTATGTTCTTGTTGAGGTCCGCGTAACCAATGATGGACACCAGCAGCTTCAGTAGGGCGAATTTCCTCAGGTAAGTAACTTGGTAGAAGCGAATTAGTTGAAAATAAATGGTGAATATCGGTTAATAGTAGCTCTTGATGTTGTTGTTCGTGATGAATGCCAAGCTCAGTAATCCACGCTAATTCAGTCGTGATTTCATCGGCTAATAGTTTCTGCATACGTGCATCAACCTGCTGGCGCCAAGTAATCACTTCCTCTAAAGTTGGGCGTGTTAATAAGCCACGAGCTGGTCGGGGGTGTTTATCACCAACTGCGTTGTAATAGCTATTAAACAGCACGGTAAATTCGTTACACCATGGAACAAAATCATTTTCAAAATACTTTAAGACCATGGTTTCAAAAAACCAAGTGGTGTGAGCTAAATGCCATTTAGCCGGGCTAGCATCTGGCATCGATTGGGCTTGACAATCTTCGGCACTTAAGTTGGCAATGAGCTCAAGCGATTGCTGCCGCGTTTTTATGAAGGCAGTCAGCGCATTCTCTTTTGCAATCAAAGAACCAGTATTAATTTTATTAGACATGTTTAGTTTGCATAAATGACAGCATAATATTGCTGCGGGTCAGTCCACACTTTCATCTTATCAAATCCCGAGGCGCTTAATAATTGTTGGATTGAGGTAAGAGAATATTTATGGGAGTTTTCAGTATGAATGCGCTCCCCCCTTTTAAAATGGCGCTCTTTTCCTTGCCATTGCACGGTATTTGATTCTAATGCCTCTAAATAGAGTTCTACGCGCATCAGTTCAGTATTAATGACAATTTGATGCTTAAATTTCGCCACATCAAAATTAGATCCTAATAATTGATTTGCATTGCGCAAGATATTCAGGTTAAAAGCGGCGGTTACCAACAGGGGGTCATTGTAGGCAGGCTCCAAAATAGTTGCTGATTTAAATAAATCGATGCCAATGAGAAGACCGCCGCCTAGAGATTCCCGATGAATTTGTTTAAGTAGTTGACATGCTTCAGTTGGCAAAAAATTTCCTAAACT
>CAJASX010000022.1 GCA_903944725.1 uncultured beta proteobacterium | reverse complement strand
GCCATGATGGAGCCGCCGCGCGAGACAATGCCCGTAATGCGATCAGCGGTCATGGGCACATAACGCAGTAACACACCTGCATGAATGGTGAAGTAATCTACGCCTTGTTCAGCTTGTTCTACTAAGGTATCGCGGAACATTTCCCAGGTGAGATCTTCGGCCACACCACCAGTTTTATCTAGCGCTTGATAGATGGGTACGGTGCCAATAGGCACTGGAGAATTACGAATAATCCACTCGCGGGTTTCATGAATATGTTTACCTGTAGATAAATCCATAATGGTATCGGCGCCCCAACGAATCGACCAAACCATTTTTTCGACTTCTTCATTAATTGAAGAGGTGACTGCTGAATTACCCAAGTTGCCATTAATTTTTACGCGAAAGTTACGCCCAATAATCATGGGCTCAAGCTCGGGGTGATTAATATTGGCAGGAATAATAGCTCGACCTGCGGCAACTTCTTGGCGCACAAATTCTGCAGTCATATTTTCTGGCAAATTAGCGCCATAACTTTTGCCAGGATGTTGTTTGAGTAATTGTTTATAACGCGGGTCTTGGCGTAATTGCTCTAAACCCATCGATTCACGCAAAGCAATATATTCCATTTCGGCGGTGATAATGCCTTGGCGGGCATAGTGCATTTGACTAACGTTGCTACCAGATTTGGCGACGCGCGGCGCGCCAATATGGGCAAAGCGCAAGTGTTTAGTTTCTCCATCATTGGCACGGGCAACGCCGTATTCTGAAGTTGGCCCAGCCAATTGAATAGTGTCATTGCGCTCGGTAATCCAATTGGTACGTAATAGGGGTAAGCCTTTTTCAAGATTGATGACGATATCAGGATCGCTGTAGGGGCCCGAGGTGTCATACACTGGTATAGGCGGGTTGGGTACTAAAGCCTCACCAACTTGGGTGGCCAGTTGTTCAATCATGCGCAAGGGCGCTTTAATATCAGGGCGCGAGCCTGCTAGATAAGTTTTAGTTGAAGCGGGGTAGGCAAATTTTTGCCCAAAGTCGCGCTCAAGGCTTTTTAGACTAGGAATCTCGTGTTTTGTGCTCATGCCCATCTCCTTACATTATTAAGATGGACGAAACCGGGTGTCGGTTTGATGGAACTCCCCACGCCAGCATTACCTGGATCGGGTTCGAGGGTTTTTCTCAGCCCCAGCGCATTAATGCGGAGGGCACCCCTGTTTCATCCTTAGGTCTTATTTAACCACGAAATGGGCTTGGTGAGTAAAACGACTTCACTTATTTTAGTTTGCTGTGGCGCAAAATAAAATCGGCGGTTACTAAGGACGCATCAGCAGTAAATTCATCGGCCAAAATACGGGCAGCTGCCTCGGCATAGCTAACCTCAATAAAGCCGCTAACCTCTCCATCATGGTTGGTGGGTACAAAATGATCGGGTAATTCGAGGTCGTAAACAAAAAGCAATTCATCATGAAAGCCGAGGGGGGGACTAACCCGTCGCATCGGTATTCTACCCGCGGGCTGAATTGCTTGGGCCAAATGAATTGGTACTCCCGCTTCTTCCCATAATTCGCGTTTAGCGCAAACCCAGGGAGTTTCATCAGCACTGATGCCACCAGCGCTTAAGTTATCAAGTCGGCCTGGGTCGATACTTTTACTTTCACTACGGCGCCCTAACCAAATTAAGCCATTTTTGGTATAGCCATTAATATGCGCCGCAAGACTTCGAAAGCCAAAGGTTTTAAAAGCTGCGCGCTCTAAACGAAAGTGTTCATGACCTTCAACATCTAGCCAAGCAAACTCTTCATTGCGCCAACCCGGAATAAACCCACCCGCTCGTAAACGTTCGGTTAAGGCTTGCAGACTTTGACTAACCTCGATAGGGCGTGCCTGGGAAATAAAAAGTCGCTGGGGGTCGAGCACAATGAGATCGATGGGGTCTTGGCCGAGGGTTTCTTGAAGGTAGGGAATAAACTCGGGATTGAGGCAACCAATTACACTATGGTTGAAATAAACCGGTAAAAAGTCGGCCGGTGGTGGGCGCGCAGTATTTTGGAGCATTTCTTCCAAAGCCGCTTGCGTGCTGGTATTAAGTGAATACATGTCGTTAGAGTGTAAGAGAAAAAACCAAGGAGCAGGCGCTTTAATGAATTTATCTTCCCCTAGTAAAAATCAAGTCGATTTACCCAATGCAGATTTGCCCCAAGCCGATTTGCCCCATGGCGGGCAAATTTTGGCAAATGCGCTGATTCGGCAAGGAGTTGAGATCGCTTTTGGTGTTCCGGGCGAAAGTTTTTTGCCCTTGCTTGATGGTTTAGTTGATCATAACGAGCGCTTTCAGTTTATTACCTGTAGGCATGAAGGCGGTGCTGCTTATATGGCTGAAGCCTACGCAAAGCTTACTGGCAAGCCTGGAGTGGTAATGGTAACGCGCGGGCCTGGGGCAAGTAATGCGATGGTGGGTGTGCATACTGCGTTTCAAGACTCGACCCCAATGGTTTTATTGATCGGCCAAGTGGGCACCGATATGGTCGAGCGCGAGGCGTTCCAAGAGATGGATTACCGTCGACTCTTTTCCGAATGCACCAAGTGGGTTGGCAGTATTGACCGCGTTGATCGAATTGAAGAATTCGTCTCGCATGCCTTTCATGTCGCACAGTCTGGTCGTAAAGGACCTGTAGTACTGGCTTTACCTGAGGATGTGTTATTTGCAGTTGGACAAGAGAGCCCTGTTAAACCAGCGCACATTGTGCAGCCTGGTTTAAACCAAGCTGATTTTACGCAAGCTATGCAAGCCTTTACGAAGGCCAAGCACCCCCTGGTATTAATTGGTGGAGGCAGCTGGGATGCCGCTGCCTGTAATGATATTGCGGTCTGGGCCGAGCGTGAAGGGGTGCCAGTTGCTACCAGTTTTCGCTCGCAAGATCACATTGATAATTTACGCCCTTGTTTTGCTGGTGACCTTGGTATTGGTGCCAACCCTGAATTAGTAAAGCGTGTCAAAGCTGCCGATGTATTGCTAGTGATTGGCGAGCGTTTAAGTGAAATGACTACCGCAGGTTATCAGATCATCTCGGTTCCTAATCCTCACACAACTTTAATTCACGTGCTTGCTGGAGCTGAAGAGTTGGGCCGGGTATATCGCCCCGAATTCGCACTGAATTGCAGTCCAGCAGCGTTTTGCGCCGCTTTAAATACAGTACAGATGCCGAGCAATTACGATCGAGCTCAAATGGCAGATGCGCATGCGCAATATTTGGCGTTTGCTGCCCCCGTAACCGTTCAAGGTGACTTACAGTTGGCGCACATCGTA
Organism: uncultured beta proteobacterium; assembly: GCA_903944725.1. Lineage (GTDB taxonomy): Bacteria > Pseudomonadota > Gammaproteobacteria > Burkholderiales > Burkholderiaceae > Polynucleobacter > Polynucleobacter hahnii. Next base: position 3,715 of record CAJASX010000022.1, on the reverse strand, counting down.
GCTTCTTTTGCGCAGTTGATTCCACGCAATGCCGTTTTATGTAACGGAGCTGGTAACTTTGCCACGTGGTTACACCGCTTTTATCCTTATGGCCCATTTCGCACTCAACTTGCCCCAGCCAATGGCTCGATGGGCTATGGTTTGCCTGCGGCAATTACTGCCAAAATATTAGAGCCTTCGCGGGTTGCCATTGCATTTTGTGGTGATGGCGACTTTATGATGACCTGCCAAGAGTTGGCTACCGCAATGCGCTACGATGCGTACCCCATTGTGATTATTGTGAATAACGGCATTTTAGGTACCATTCGTATGCATCAAGAGCGCGAATTTAAAAACCGCGTACTGGGCACTGGTTTAACTAATCCAGACTTTATAAAGTTAGCCGAAAGCTTTGGCATGCCAGGTTATCGGGTTAGTAAAACCGCTGAGTTTGCCGCTGCCTTTGCCGCCGCTTTAAAAAGTAAAACAGGTGCAATTATTGAATTAATTCTTGATCCTGAAATTATTAGCCCAAGTAAATTATTATCAAAATTAAGTTAAAGCCTACCAGTTAGCTGAAGTGACAGTTAGCTGAAGTGACTTAGTTTATTTAGTCAACCTTGGCCCCTGAATCTTTATGGTCCCCAATAATTTTTTTGAATATTTATTTGTAAGCTAGATCACAATGTAAACGATTCTGCAAGACTTCGTAAAAATATATTTTTTTGTAAAGATTAGATTCACAATAATGGTGCTTAAGACAATAGCACTTATGCAGCTAATTAGTGTGCTTAATTTTTTAGCAAACCAGGTCACTCTTTATAAATTGAGGACTTACGTGAACTTTTGTGAACTTATCCACAAAACCTGTGGATAACTTTATTGCTAAATGGGTTACCTAAGCACTTAAAAAATAACTAGCTTAGCTACTTGCAATTTTAGTTGCTTAGTAGTAGGGGGTGGTCCCATCGCCAGGAGTCGAACCTGGATCTACCGCTTAGGAGGCGGTTGCACTATCCATTGTGCTACGGCGGGATAAAATACCGTGACGAACTTTGTAAAGCTGTTATCGATATTTGCTAAGCACTAAGTTTGCTCACTAATTGCTAACTACAAAATATTACCAACCACAAAACGCCCAAACCTGATTGGTAATATCTACCATTACAGCGGGAGCGAAATAGGCTGCAAAGCACAACCCAAGTACTATTGTAATTAAGGCGTACCAAAAGAGCGTAACGATTGGTTTGCGACTTTTATCTGCAATAAAAAGCGAACGTTTCATATTTGAATTGTACTTAGGCCAGCACTGGTCGTGAAATTGCTTGCTCACGAATCGGTAGATTAACGAGCCCTGCAAAAAACCCTAGGCCGATGGCAATTAACCAAACAATTTGGTATGAGCCAGTTTGATCGAACAAATAACCCCCAAAAAAGGCGCCACAAAAACTTCCTAATTGATGTGAGAAAAAGACCAAGCCAGAGAGAGTCGTTAAATACTTAACACCAAAAATTTGGGCAACGATGCCATTCGTGAGGGGCACTGTAGATAGCCATAACACACCCATGAAAGCAGCAAAAATGTAGGTGGTGATAGTAGTGATGGGCAGCAATATAAAGACGGCAATTACCACCGAACGAGTTAAGTAAATACCACAGAGTAAAAATTTCTTGGGAATTTTTTGGGCAATTACGCCTGAATAATAGGTGCCAACCACATTAAATAAACCAATGAGTGCTAGGGCCGTAGTTGCTACCGCAGGGCTGCCCACTGCCGGATAAAGTTTAGACATGTCTTTAAGATAAGGCGCTAAATGCACGGCAATAAATACTACCTGGAAGCCGCAGACAAAATAACCCAGAGTTAAGAGTCGAAAACTGGAGTTGCCAAAGGCCTCACGCAAAGCCTGAGTTAGGGTTTGATCACCCAGCTTTAAGTTATGGCTGAAGTTTTTCTCCCGCAACATAAAGGCAGCCGGCAGCATGAGGGTAGCCATCAGCCCCAAAATGAGCAAGGCATCTTGAGTGCCAAAGCCGCTTATCAACCCTTGTTCGATGGGAATCATTAAAAATTGCCCAAAAGAGCCTGCTGCCGCGGCAATACCCATGGCCCAAACCCGTTTCTCTGCCGAAACATTGCGACCCAACACACCAAAGACAATGCTATAGGTCGTCGCGGTTTGCGCAAGGCCAATAAGTAGGCCGCCAGCTAGGGTGAAATTTAAAACCTCGGTTGATAAAGCCATACCCACTAAACCAAGGGCATAAAGCAAGCCACCGGCAACCATGATTTTAAAGGCACCAAAACGATCGGCAAAGGCACCGGTAATAGGCTGAATTGCACCCCATACTAAGTTTTGCAGGGCCATGGTCAGGGCAAAAGTTTCGCGATCCCAACCATTTGCACTCGTAATGGGTAGGTTAAATAAACCAAAACCATGCCGGATGCCCATCGAAAGTGTGACTAAGAGACCGCCAAAAATTAATACCTGCTTAAGGGGTAAATGAGAGGATGGCGGATAAGCAGTTTGGCTATTTTTTGCCATAGGCTAAATAACTCCTAATTTCTGCTAAAACCCAACTGAGGTCTAAAACCCCTATATGACTTAAAACTTTCATACCCCAATTTTGTCATGGATATGGAATGGCAGCTAAAACACCACCACACTGTGCCAGAATCAATGGATGGTTTAGGGTTTTAACGAACAATAATTGAAATTTTCAACCTTGAGTCAAGATATGACTACAATTTCTGCGCATGGCTACTCGTAAACCCGCTCAATACAGCGAATCTTCTATTCAGGTACTCAAGGGGCTTGAGCCGGTGCGCCAACGCCCGGGTATGTATACCCGGACCGATAACCCCCTACATGTTATTCAAGAAGTGCTTGATAACGCATCTGACGAGGCCCTTGGTGGTTTTGGTAAGCAAATCATGGTCACCCTGCACACTGATAGCAGCGTGAGTATTGAAGATGATGGGCGAGGAATTCCGATTGGTATTCATCCCACTGAAAAATTACCTGTAGTAGAAATTGTTTTCACTCAATTGCATGCTGGCGGTAAATTTGAAAAAGGTGCTGGAGGCGCTTATGCCTTTTCGGGAGGATTGCATGGGGTAGGGGTTTCGGTTACCAATGCTTTATCAAAGCGCCTTGAAGTTACGGTGTGGCGCGATCAACAAGTTTCAACCTTAGCATTTGCCAATGGCAATGTGATTGAAAAACTTAAAACCAAAGCTAGCTCGAAGCAAGATAAAAATCATGGTACTTGTGTACGTGCTTGGCCCGATGCTAAGTATTTTGACAGCGGCGTCATTCCCTTGCCTGACCTTATTCGCTTATTGCGCTCAAAAGCTGTGCTTTTGCCAGGTGTTAAGGTTACTTTAATTCAAGAGAAATCGGGCGAGACCCAAACTTGGCAATATGCCCAAGGCTTACGCGGTTATTTAAACGAAGCACTAGCACAGGGCGGCCATAGTGCCGCAGTTATTCCACCCTTTGAGGGTGAGCAATACTCAACTGGTGAGGGTGCTGATGATAATTTTGCTGAAGGCGAGGGCGCTGCGTGGATTGTTGCATGGACTGAAGACGGTCCACCAGTTCGTGAAAGTTATGTCAATTTAATTCCTACCCCTGCGGGAGGAACTCATGAAAGTGGTTTGCGCGAAGGCCTCTTTAATGCAGTTAAGGGTTTTATTGAAATGCATTCTTTGCAACCCAAGGGGGTGAAACTG
>CAJASX010000021.1 GCA_903944725.1 uncultured beta proteobacterium | reverse complement strand
TACTGCTGTGTGCAATACCCGTATTACTACAGCGAAAAGTGACTATACAAGTAGTGTTGAAAAAATATCCCTTTTTATTGCTGGCTTTGCTTGCAATGGCCTTAATCAGCTTTAGCAATCATATCGGTATTGGTCCTTGGAACTTCAGATTAGACCTTCCTGATCTTATCTTAGGGCTATTTAGTTTTATACGTAGCTCTGCTAGGTTATTTTGGCCATTTTATTAGGTAATTAGGGCGTTTCGTAACCATTGTATCCTTGGAGATACTTATGGTTATTGGGGCTCATACAGTTTTTAGTTGTGCGACCAACTTTTTGAATGGTCGCAAGTGTATTTTTTGTGGTTCCTTTAAGACCGTAAAGACGGCGCGTAGCTATGTTAAATGCATGCTTTGCTCTAAGCAAAAAAGCCTCTCTAAGCTGCGCCGCGAGATTGCCATCTTGCAAGGCTTTTATCAGCAGCAACCGGCTTATCGATTGGCTAGTGATTTGGGCTTGGATGCCAAGACCATTACCCGGGTATATCAAAGACTGAGGATGGTGCTCTTTCATACCGCTGAACTGGAAGGCGCTAAGCTCTCGGGCGAGATTGAGATGGATGAGTCCTACTTTGGGGGTGCAAGGAAGGGGCAAAGAGGCCGTGGTGCGAGAGGCAAAAGTATCGTCTTTGGCCTTTTGGAGCGTGATGGCAGGGTCTACACCAAGGTGGTGGAGTCGGTCTCGGCGCAGACCCTTTTGACCCATATCGAGAACCATACTCGCAAGGGCTCGGTTTACTATACGGATGCCTTTCGGGGCTATCAGTCTTTGCAGCGCTTTGGTAAGCATTTGGTGGTCAATCACTCCAAGGAATTTGTCAATAAACGAACCAAGAACCATATTAACGGTATAGAGGGGTTTTGGAGTTATGCTAAACATATTCTGTACAACTACCGAGGGGTTTCGAGGTATCACTTTCCGATGTATTTAAAAGAAATCGAGTATCGTTACAACCACCGCAAAGAGAACGTCTTTAAACTCTTTTTACAACTGTACTTTGGTTACGTTTCGCCCTAATTACCTTTTATTATGCGAGTATTTTTTTAATTTTCTATTTGGTGATTAAGGGGTACTCCAAAAAAACGACTTATTTCTTATTGACAATGGGGGCACTATTTCAGGCAATCGATACTAGCGCCGGTTGGTGGCCGATGCGAAAAATCATGAATGTACCGATTTCATCTGAATTTAAATCCCCATTAAAAAATCCTTTTTGGAAAGCGGCTGGTTTGCATTATCAAAATGTGGTGATGGATGAGCGCCCGATTTTTTGGGAAACCTTTGGACTCTATGCTGCGCAATATGGACTTTCGACAAACATGGTTCATCTTGCTCGGCTTGATGATGGTAAAGCTAATAAGTCGATGGAAAAACTTAGAAAAGAAGTAAATCAAGGCCCACTTAATGCAAATTCTCTCTATATTTTTAGAGATTGGAAAGATTCACCTCAGCAGATTCGCTTTGATCCGAAGGCGGATTTATTGGCACGTATTGATGGCTTTAATGTTTTAGCTCCCGGCTGGAAGGTATGTTCAAATTGTCCACCATTTGAGAGTGAGGCGGCTTTAGCTAAAAAATTAACTTCAGCTAAAACATCTGAGCTGAATCAGCTTGCGCCAGAAATTCATTTAGGCGAGAAAATTATATTTTCAAGCCAAGCTCGAGGTAGAGACGATTTCATGATAAGGGGCTGGGGGTATGGTGAAGAGTGGGGAACCTGGGCTGTAGCGCCCCAAGCGAAGTTGATTTTTAATTTCCCCTCATCCAAACCTAAAAAAATGGTGATTAATGCAAAAGCATTCCTAGCCCCTAAGCATCTTCAACAAGAAATTGAAATTTGGGGAAATGGCAGTCTACTAGGTAAGGCAACCCTCAAAAAATCCGATGGAAATCAAATAGAACTGACATTGCCAGATCAGGTGATGGCAAATCCTATCTTAAATTTAGAATTTCGCTCAATTAATGCTGTGAGTCCAAAAGATATGGGCCTTGGTACAGATGAGCGTTTACTGGGCATTGGACTGCAGTCGATCCAATTTACTCGCTAACGTGAATCATGGCCATTAATTCCAGAGTAAACACCAAAGAGAAGGGCAGAGCGTATATCAGCATCGCATTACCTTTGCTTTTGGGTTTAGGCTTCTTCATCTTGGTAGTGGGGTTTGGCATACTCAATCCTCGAAATGTTAGCTGGTTACTGGCTGACTTTGATATGACACTAGAGTATTTGGGCTGGGCTTTTTACCGATATAGCCCGTGGACTTTCCCGATTGGCATGAATCCCAATTTTGGCCTAGATATTAGCTCCTCGATCATTTTTTCAAATTCCCTACCAATTTTTGCACCTATTTTTAAAGTGTTTAATCCTCTTTTAGGTGAGCCTTTTCAATTCTGGGGAATCTGGATACTCCTATGTTTTTTATTACAGGCTTGGATTGCATGGAAGCTTATTGGCTTAATGACAAGCAATAATTTGCTGCGCTTTTTTGCTTCTGGATTATTAGCTTTTTCACCATCCATGCTTTTTCAGATTGGTTTTCATAATTCAACGGTTGGCCATTTTCCTATTTTGGCAGCCCTGTATTTAATTTTTAGGCCACAACAAACTCACCGCCTGTGGTGGTGGACATTACTACTACCATTCACGCTTTTAATTCATCCCTACACCTTTGCCATGATTTTGGCACTATGGATTGCGGACTTATTAGATCGTTTATTTATTCAGCATGAAATTCGCATGAAGCAAGTGGCTAAAGAGATTTTGCTGGTGTTTAGCACAACCATTTTGCTTGCTTGGCAAATGGGCTATTTCATGAGCGTGAGCCCAGGTGAAACTGGGTTTGGTACCTATCGCATGAACTTATTGGCTTTATTTGATTCGAGTGGGTTTGATTCGCAAAACTGGTCCTATTTATTTAGTCTTCCCCAAGTTAGGGCTAAAAATAATTACGAAGGCTTTAGCTATTTAGGCTTAGGAATGATCCTGATCTTGCTTTTAGCGCTGCCAGTCGCGGCAAAGCACTTAGGACAAATCAAGCAATTAGCTAGACGATTTATATTTGTCCTACTTTGTTT
>CAJASX010000020.1 GCA_903944725.1 uncultured beta proteobacterium | reverse complement strand
TTTGGAATTTGATAACGATCGTGATATCGATAAAGCTGCGGTCGATGTACAGGCAGCTCTATTACGTGCCCAAAGACGTCTACCAATTGAAATGACAGTACCGCCGTCCTATCGTAAAGTTAATCCAGCTGATACCCCAGTTATCGTAGTACGCATGAGTTCACCATCAATGAACTTAGCTGAACTAAATGACTACGCTGAAAACTTACTCTCGCCCACTATCTCAACGATTAATGGTGTGGCTCAAGTTGTAGTCTATGGCGCTAAACGGTATGCCATTAGGGTGCACGCTCGCCCAGATGCCCTTGCTAGTCGTAATCTCACATTAGATGAAATTGCGATTGCAATTAATAAATCGAATTCAAATAGCCCAGTGGGGGTGCTCGACGGACCACGCCAAGGTATTACGATTTATGCCAATGAACAAATGCTGAAACCTGAGCAATTTGCCAACTTAATCGTTGCGCAACGCAATGGCTTACCAGTGTATTTAAAGGATGTTGCAAATGTTTTACAAAGTTATGAGAATGTTAAAACTTGGGCTACTGCTGATGGCGAACGCTCAATAGCCATTGCGGTTTTACGCCAACCCAATGCTAATACCGTTGAAGTAGTTGATGCGGTAAAGAAACTGTTACCACAATTTCAAGAACAAATGCCTGCTTCGATCAAATTGCAATTATTAAACGATCGCTCAATTTCAATTAAAGACTCAATTCATGATGTCAACCTAACCTTAGGGATAACGATTTTTTTAGTGGTATTAGTTATCTTCTTATTTCTAAAGCATCTGTCAGCCACTCTTATTCCCACCATAAGCATGCCAATCTCACTCATTGGTGCCTTCTTTTTACTCTACATATTGGGCTATAGCCTCGACAATATTTCCTTGTTAGGCATTACCTTGGCGGTTGGTCTAGTGGTAGATGATGCTATCGTGGTTCTAGAAAATATTATGCGTTATGTGGAAAAAGGAATGGACCCGCTAAAGGCCGCTCTCATTGGTAGCAAAGAAGTGGGTTTCACTATTGTCTCAATCTCAATTTCATTAGTGGCGGTTTTTATTCCATTGTTCTTTATGGCTGGTCCAATTGGTCTGCTATTTCATGAGTTTGCAATTGTTGTTACCCTATCTATCTTAGTTTCTGCACTCGTCTCATTAACTGTTGTGCCCATGCTTTGCAGTCGTTTTTTACCAAAACCTGGGCATCATCCTAAAGATAATCTTCTGACGCGACAATTCGATAAAGCCTTTGCATGGACGCTAAAGACCTATTTACATTACCTTGACTTAGCCCTGCACCATCGCAAAATAGTTTTGTGGGGTGCAATTTCAACTTTTTTTATTACCGTACTTTTATTTATGTACAGCCCAACAGGATTTTTTCCAGAGGAAGATATCAGCCAAATTACTGCTACCACTGAAGCAGCAGAAGATATTTCTTTTACTGCTATGTTGGAATTACAAGATCAGGCTGCTGAAATTGTACGTAAAAATCCAAATGTAGAGAGTTCAATCTCGATTATTGGTGGTGGCTTTAGTACGGGCACCAATACTGGCCGATTTTTAATAATTTTGAAGCCTAAACGCGATCGCCTTCCAATGGCGCAAGTACTCGAAGGTTTAAGAAATCAATTTAAGCAATTACCAGGTTTAAATATTTATATGCGACCAGTACAAAACCTGCAACTAGGTGGTCGTATCAGCAAAAGCCGCTATCAATTTACATTACAAAGTGTTGGATTTGAAGGGGTTAACATCTGGTCTGAAAAGCTACTTGAAAAAATGCGAAGTAACCCGATGTTTCGTGATGTCACTAGCGACTCTCAGCTTAAAGGTCTTAATGTGCAAATTGATATTGATCGCGAAAAAGCGGCTAGTGCGGGCGTTAATATTGCCGATATTCGTACCGCCCTCTATAGCGCCTTTGGGGAACGACAAGTCTCAACTATTTATAGCAGTGTTAATACCTACTACGTTATTCTGGAAGCGGCTCCTGAAGACCGTAAGTTTGAAACTGATCTAAATAAAATTTTTGTACGTGGCAGAACTACCGATAAACTCATTCCGCTTTCTAGTCTCGCTAGCTTTAAACGCACTATTGGTCCTACTGCTGTTAATCATCAGGGGCAAATTCCGGCAGTAACAATTTCATTTAATTTAGCGCCAGAGGTCTTTTTAGGCAACGCTACCGATCAAATTGAAAAATATGTCAAAGCCATAGAACTACCGCCCTCAATTATTACAAGTTATGGGGGAGATGCTGCAGTTTTTAAAAATAATCAATCGGGTCAAATTATTTTAATTTTTGCAGCACTTGCTGTTATCTATATTTTGCTTGGTGTGCTCTATGAAAGCTATATTCACCCGCTAACTATCTTGGCTGGTCTACCCTCGGCAGCCATTGGTGCTTTACTTGCCCTGCGGCTATTTGGTTTTGAGTTAACAATCATTGCCACAATTGGTATTTTGCTGCTCATTGGAATTGTAAAAAAGAATGCGATTTTACTGATCGACTTTGCACTAGAGGCGCAACGTAAACGCGGCATGACCCCTGAACAAGCCATTCGTGAAGCCTGCGCTCTTCGCTTTCGCCCCATTATGATGACCACTTTAGCGGCTTTAATGGGTGCACTACCAATTGCCTTCGCTTTAGGTGCTGGCGCTGAACTAAGACAACCCTTGGGTATCTCGGTTGCAGGCGGCCTGATTTTATCTCAATTTGTTACGCTAATAATTACTCCTGTCATTTATCTTTATCTTGATAAATATGCTGGCACGGGGCCGATAGAAATTCCACCTGAAGATTTGGCAGCAAATTAATCTTGTCAAACTGTATTACTAATTCCACTTTAATCATCTCTTAACTCAATACAAATGCGCCAAGTTATTCTTGATACTGAAACCACTGGACTCAATGCCGCAACTGGCGATCGTATTATTGAAATTGGCTGTGTCGAATTAATTAATCGCCGTCTTAGCAATCGCACCTTTCATCACTATATTAATCCCGAGCGCGAGGTTGATGCTGGCGCATATGCAGTCCATGGTTTATCACGTGAATTTCTTGCTGATAAACCTCTCTTTGCGCATATTGCCGATGAATTAATTGAATTTTTAGCCGATGCTGAACTTATTATTCATAATGCACCATTCGATTTAAGCTTCCTAGAGAGTGAATTTAATCGCTTAAAGCGACCTAGTTTTAAGGCGCAATTAAATAAGGTAATTGATACTTTAGTTGATGCTAGGCAAATGTTTCCAGGTAAACGTAATTCGCTAGATGCTCTCTGTGATCGTTTTGCAATTAGTAATCAACACCGCACTTTACATGGCGCCCTCTTAGACGCGCAATTACTTTCTGAAGTTTATTTAGCCATGACCCGTGGCCAAGAAGACCTCACCATCGATTTAATTGATTACGATAGTACGGTCGATGCTACTGGTCATGCGCGCGCACTACCCTCTAATTTAATTATCTTACAAGCAAGCGCTGCAGATTGCCAAGCGCATGAAGCTGTCTTAGTAGAAATCGCTAAGGAGCGTAAAAAAGAAAGTGTATGGGGTAGCTAAACTAGCCAATATTAAATGGCTGCCGTAATTGCCTTACCTAAATCAGCGGTGCTAGCTTTACCACCTAAATCGGGAGTCAATGGAGCGTGGCTTGGGCCGGCTGCTAAGACTTTTTCAATTGCTGAAAAAATCGCCTTACCCGCCTCTGGATAACCTAAGTGATCTAGCATCATTGAACCACTCCAAATTTGCCCAATCGGATTAGAAATATTTTTTCCAAAAATATCTGGTGCAGACCCATGCACGGGTTCAAATAAAGAAGGATAGAGTCCTTCGGGATTAATACTGCCTGATGGGGCAACGGCAATCGTGCCAGTGCATGCTGGCCCTAAATCAGACAAGATATCGCCAAATAAATTGCTTGCCACCACTACATCAAATCGATCTGGGTTCATCACAAATTGTGCAGTCAGAATATCAATGTGATATTTATCCATCCGCACATCAGCATATTTTTTAGCCATCGCCTCTACCCGCTCGTCCCAATATGGCATCGTAATAGCAATGCCATTTGACTTAGTCGCCGACGTCAGATGTTTCTTGGTTCGGCTTTGCGCTAGCTCAAAGGCAAACTTTAAAATACGATCTGTACCAATACGCGTAAATACAGATTCTTGTACGACAAATTCACGCTCGGTATCAGGGAACATTTTGCCGCCAACACTCGAATATTCACCCTCGGTATTTTCTCGCACCACAAAGAAGTCAATATCACCAGGTTTGCGGTTGGCTAGAGGACAAGGCACCCCTGGTAACAAACGCACTGGCCGTAAATTCACATATTGATCAAAACCCCGTCTAAATTGAATTAAGCTGCCCCACAAAGATAAGTGGTCGGCCAAAATATTGGGCATACCCACCGCGCCAAAGAAAATAGCATCGTATTTCATTAAGGTATCAAACCAATCATCGGGCAGCATCTTGCCGTGCTTTAAATAGTAATCGCAACTTGCAAAATCAAAATGATCAAACTGAAAGTTGATGCCAAACTTACTAGCAGCAATCTCTAAGGCTCTTACTCCCTCAGGCATTACTTCCTTACCGATACCATCACCAGGAATAATGGCAATTTTTGGATTTTTTATAATTTTTTCAGCATTCATATTGATATTTATTCTTAGTAAGGTAGTAAATTAGAGAAGCATTCTTAGAGTAATAACAAATGCGGTAGAGAAATTATCGTTCAGAGATTTTAGTGCTTAGCTAATGGCGCGTCGAATCTCATCTACTTTCTCATCTGCATCAGATCGCGAGGTATTTTCAATGGTTTCGGGCACTGCCTCGACCATTCTGAGCGAGTCTTTTGGGCAAATTGGTGCGCCATAACTAGCCCATTTCTTCAGTAAAGTGACCTCATAGCCACATTGCGGGCATGTGGCCTTATTACGACTTGAATTACTCGGGCGTGGTGGTGGAAAAACAATGGCCTGATGCGGATAAGGGCCAAGCTCTTGGCTAATCATCATTAGTTTTACGGTTAACTCTTCCGTAGCATGAGCCATTCTTGCAGGTCCTTCAAGCCCTACCGTTTGAGCAATACCTTTGAAGTCTTCGCCATGGCCGCTATAACAATCGTCAACTGCATGACACAGCTCATGTACAAGTGTGTCTAGTAAAGCTACTGGCTCATCAATTTTAGGGGAAATAAAGATTTCATTGACGCTTGCACCCGAACGCTCTCGCGGCCAACATTGCCCTAAGGTCGTACGCGGGCTACTTGATGCCGGAAAACCGCAAGAGACTCGTACCGGAGGAATTGCATAACCCGCCTTTGAAAAAATAGGCTCTAAATATTTTACTGCCGCCGTTAACCACGCTTCACGCAAGGTATGAGCCTGCGCATTTAATTGCTGAGACATTGCTACTTCTTTCTATTTAATCAAGTTTAATATTGGCGGCTTTAATCACTTTATTCCAATAAGGCAATTCTTTTTTTAAGAGTACATCCATTTGCTGCGGGTTGAGATAACGTACTTCAATCCCTGCAGTATCTGCGCGTTGCTTTACCTCAGCCTGCTCTAAACTTTTCTTCACAGCCTCGCTTAACTTAGCCACCACTGGCGCAGGAGTAGCCGCAGGTGCATATAAAGCCACCCACGACTCTAATTGAAAACTTGTTAAGCCTGCCTCAGCTGTAGTTGGAACATTGGGCATCGAGGGATGGCGCGTTTTGCCTGTAACGGCTAAACCTTTTAGTTTGCCACTTTGTACGTGCTGCATTACCGATGGTGGCGTAGTAATAAAGACTTGCACTTGCCCAGCCAGTACATCTTGAATTGCTGGTCCAGAGCCTTTATAGGGCACATGCACCATTTCAATACCGGTTGTTTGTTTAAAAATTTCAGTACCAATATGCGATACCGAGCCATTGCCTTGTGAAGCGTAATTCAACTTACCTGGATTGGCCTTCGCATACGCAATCAGTTCTTTTAAATTATTCACTGGGATAGAGGGGTGCACAGCAATAACATTGGTTGAAACGGTGAGCAGTGCAATTGGCGCAAAATCTTTAAGCGGATCCCAAGGTAATTTCTCCATTAAAGCTGGGTTACCAACGTGATACCCCGAGTAGGAAATCAACAGGGTATAGCCATCGGGCTTAGCTTTAGCAACAAATTGATAAGCAGTATTCCCACTTGCCCCAGGTTTATTTTCTACAATCACCGTTTCATTCAGCACTCGGCCTAGAGGCTCGCTCAATAAACGCGCCGACGTGTCAACTAAACCACCTGGCGGATTGGGCACGATTAAGGTAATTGCATGATCAGGGAAAGATTGGGCGATAGCAAGACTGGCAAGGCCCAAGCCTAATAAAATCGGTACTACTCGATTGATTAATCGCATATAAACCTTTTAAATGAAGGTAAAAAGATGGGTAAAACTACCGTTGCCCAATCTGTACTGCCCCAAAAACAGCTTGCGCCTCACGCGGCAAACAACGCCAATATTGACTACTCGCTGCCACCTCACCCTGCAAGGCTGCGGCGGCCGCCCATGCCCAACGGGGCTTATAAAGAAAGGCGCGGGCCAGCGCAATTAAATCAGCATCGCCGGCTTGCAAAATCGCTTCGGCCTGATGCGGGTCAGTTATTAAGCCCACTGCCATCGTTGGCAAGCCCGATTTTTCTTTGACCATTTTGGCAAATGAAACTTGGTAGTTGGGGCCAATAGCAATTTTCTGTAAGTGCGAAACGCCCCCCGATGAAACGTGCACATAATTGCACCCTAGATTCTTCAGACGTAAAGCTAACTCAGCCGTCTCTTCTGGAGTCCAACCACCTTCGACCCAATCGTATGCTGAAAGACGAATTCCTAAAACGCCTTGATAAGCTGCTCTTACGGCCGCGAATAATTCAATGACCAAACGAATCCGATTTTCAAACGAACCGCCATATTGATCAGTGCGGTGATTAGCAATCGGCGATAAAAACTGATGGAGTAAATAACCGTGAGCACCGTGTAGCTCTACTCCATCAATTCCCATCCGCTCGGCACGTTGCGCGGCGATTACAAACGCTTTGATCAAATCTTGGATTTCATCTGCAGTAAAGGCGCGCGGTGGTTTTTCATTGGGTAATTGCGGCACTGCTGAGGGGGCTGATGCTTCCCAGCCACCAGCATCCTCATCAATTAATTGGCCGCCGTGCCATGGCGAAGCACTAGAACCTTTGCGACCGGCATGCGAGAGCTGGATAAAAACGGGTACTGCTGGCGCTAACGCCCTTGCCCGCGTAAGTTTGTCTTTCAGTGCAGCTTCGGTACGCTCATCCCATAAACCTAAGCAAACCGGAGTAATACGCGCTTCGGGTAAGACGCCAGTGGCCTCAATAATAAATAGGCCTGCGCCACTGTTCAGTAAATTACCCCAATGCATGAGATGCCAATCGGTAGCGGCACCATCATCGGAGGAATACTGGCACATGGGTGCCACAACGATACGGTTACTTAGCTCTAATCCGCCCTTGGGCGAGCCTAAGGTGTATTTAGAAAATAACAAACTCATATGCACTTTCAACAAAAAATTGGCCAAACCGATAGAATAACGAGATCCCCATGAGGATTCTCATTTTCGCAGGTTTTGGCCTGTAAATCCTTCTTCTCTACTTCATACAATAACTAGGGTAAAACCTCATGAATGCACCTCAAGCCTTTGAAATCAAAACAGATATTGGCCACTTTATTGGCGGCAAAATCATTCAACCCGAAGCCGGTCGTTATGCTGATGTGTATAACCCTGCAACTGGTGCAATTGCTAGGCGAGTTGCCTTAGCCAGTCGCGCTGAGGTTGATGTGGCGGTCGAGGTGGCCCAAGCTGCTTTCCCTGCATGGTCTGATACGTCGCCCCTAAGGCGGGCGCGCATTCTTTTTAAATACCTCGAGCTACTCAATCGCCATAGCGATGAATTGGCAGCCATTATTACTGCTGAACACGGTAAAGTCTTTACCGATGCCCAAGGCGAAGTCATCCGCGGCATTGAAATTGTTGAATATGCCACTGCCATTCCCGAGCTATTGAAAGGTGACTATACCGAGCAAGTCTCAACTGGCATTGATAATTGGGTCATGCGCCAGCCTTTAGGCGTAGTGGCGGGCATTACCCCCTTTAACTTTCCAGTGATGGTGCCAATGTGGATGTTCCCAATGGCCATTGCTTGCGGTAACACCTTCATTCTCAAGCCTAGCCCTACCGACCCATCGGCATCTTTACTACTAGCCCGCCTGCTAAAAGAAGCTGGTTTGCCAGATGGAGTGTTTAATGTGGTGCAAGGCGATAAAGAAGCAGTTGATGCTTTACTTGAAAATCCAGAGGTAAAAGCCCTTAGTTTTGTTGGCTCTACCCCAATTGCCAACTACATTTACGAGCGTGGCGCTCATTTTGGTAAACGTGTGCAAGCCCTTGGTGGCGCCAAAAATCATATGGTGATCATGCCCGATGCTGATATCGATAAAGCGGTCGATGCCTTAGTTGGCGCTGCATATGGCTCAGCTGGCGAACGCTGTATGGCCATTTCAGTAGCGGTACTGGTTGGCGATGCAGCCGATAAAGTGATGCCAAAGCTCATTGAACGGACAAAGACCCTCAAAATTAAAAACGGTATGGAGCTCGACGCAGAAATGGGCCCGATTGTCAGTCGCGTTGCCCTCGATCGCATTACCGGCTACATAGAAAGTGGTATAGCAAGTGGTGCTACCTTACTAGTTGATGGCCGCCCCTTTAAGATGCCTCAGTTAGAAGAAGGCTTCTGGATTGGTGGTACGCTCTTTGATCATGTCACTCCCGATATGAAAATTTATCGCGAAGAAATTTTCGGTCCAGTACTATCTTGTGTACGAGTTGCAAACTTTGCAGATGCCTTAAATTTAGTTAATGCCCATGAATTTGGCAATGGCGTTGCCTGCTTTACTAGCGATGGTAATATCGCTCGCGAATTTGCTCGCCGCGTTCAAGTTGGCATGGTAGGTATTAATGTCCCCATTCCGGTACCCATGGCTTGGCACGGCTTTGGTGGCTGGAAACGGTCGATCTTTGGCGATACTCATACTTATGGCAAAGAAGGTGTGCGCTTTTATACCAAGCAAAAAAGTGTCATGCAGCGCTGGCCAGAAAGTATTAGTAAGGGTGCAGAATTTGTGATGCCAACTGCAAAATAATTCTTCAAAACCAGTTACTAAAAAATAGTTAGTGCTAAGGGTGTTTTACTGGAGGCTATTTTTAAGAATCGGCAGTGCCGGCAAAGCTAAGACCTCAATGCCCTCTTCCCGTAACGACTCGGCTTCATCGTGGGTAGTTTGACCACGAATATTTCGCTCAGGCGCCTCATGATAATGAATGCGGCGGGCTTCTTCTGCAAAAGCAGCACCCACATCTTCGGTGCGATTCATTAATTCGCGTATGCCCTTTAAAAAAGCTGCTTCTACTTGTGGCTCAAGCTGAGCTTGGGGTTGAAGTGGTTGGCGATCGCTAGCCCGATCACCGATATGCGGCGCCGAAGGCAAACGGGTAACTTCTTTACTATCGCACATTGGGCAACTTAATAAGCCATTGGCCTGTTGCGACAAGCAGTCTGCTTCGGAAGCAAACCAGCCCTCAAAAGAATGTTTAAATGAACAGGAAAGGTTATAAACTTTCATACCTAATATATTGGGCGTATTTGAATAATTTCAAGGATGATAAAAGAAAGACTAATTATAGGGATTTTGGTAAAACTAAGCCGCGCCGATAACGATCAAGCCAGTAACTCGAAATAATCGTCTTGACATCGGTAATTTCGCCACTCTCAACCCACCGGAGTAAATCTTCGAGGGGCGCTGCAAATACATCTAAAAACTCTTCCGCATCAAGCTGGCTTTTACCCTCTATGAGCCCTTGAGCCAAGTAAATATCGATAAATTCTGTTGAATAGGAAATAACCGGATTAATGCGGCGAATAAAAGACCAGATACTTGCGGTATAGCCGGTCTCTTCTAGAAGCTCGCGCTGCGCGCAAAGCAAAGGATCTTCACCAATTTCAAGCTTTCCGGCAGGAATTTCTAAACAGGCTTTGGCAATTGGATAGCGATACTGCCGCTCCATGAGCACCCTGCCATCATCAAGAATTGCCAAGACGGCAACTGCACCTGGATGAGTTAAGTACTCGCGCCTGGCCTCTGCTCCATCAGGCAAACGAACTATATCGTGTTTCAATTTTAGAAAAATGCCGTCGTATATTGCCTCGCCTGAAATACGCTCTTCACGTAAATGGGTATCACCAACAGCTAAATCACTGAATGATTTTTCCGCCATTAAATACCTAACAAAGTACGCCGCATGGCGTCTAAACATAAGGTTAATAGGCCTGCTGGGAATATCCCCAAAACTAAAACTAAAATGCCATTAAGACTCAAAATACCTCGTGCCAAAGTTGAGCCACTAACTGCGTGTGACGCATGTAATGGCTCATCAAAATACATCACTTTCACCACCCGCAAATAATAAAAAGCGCCAACCAAAGAAGCCAACACTGCAATCACTGCCAAACTTGTATATTGCGCATCAACTAAAGCTTCAAGCACTGCCAACTTTGCTGTAAACCCTACTGTGGGTGGTACACCAGCCAAAGAGAACATGAGAATTAAACCAATAAAAGCGTACCAAGGGTGTTGTTGATTTAGCCCTTTTAAGCCATCGAGGGTTTCACAATCGTAGCCTTTACGCGATAAAACCATTAACAAACCGAAACTACCCAAAGTAGTTAATACATAGGTAATGGCATAAAACATTGAGCTACTAAAGGCATGATCATCGAATACCGACAGCATCCCTAGCAAGACAAAGCCCATTTGCGCAATCGCCGAATAGGCCAGCATCCGCTTAAGATTAGTTTGGGCAATTGCGGTTACATTACCTAAAATAAGCGACAGCACGGCCAATAGAATAAGCATAGGCTGCCAATCACCCACTAAAGGCAATAAGGCATTTACTAATAGGCGAAATAACAAAGCAAAAGCCGCTAATTTAGGGGCAGCAGCAATTAATAAGGTAACCGCTGTCGGTGCCCCTTGGTAGACATCGGGCACCCACATATGAAACGGCACCACGCCCATTTTAAAAGCTAGACCAGCCACAATAAAAACTACCCCAAAGGCCAAAACTAAATGATTAATCCGAGGATCGGCAACCGCGCGAAAAATTTCAATTAGGTCTAAAGAGCCCGTGACGCCATATAGCATTGACATCCCATACAAAAGAAAACCTGAGGCTAAGGCACCTAAAATAAAATACTTCATAGCTGCCTCAGAACTTTTTGCACTGTTATGACGCATTGCAACTAAGGCATAAGTCGATAAGGCCATTAACTCTAAACCTAAATATAGGCTCAATAAATTGGCGCCAGAAATGAGCACCATTTGCCCCAACAGCGCAAATAAACATAAAACAATAAAGTCGGGGCGAAATAGATGCCGATCTTTTAAATATTGTTTGGAGTAAATCAAGCTAAGCAGCAAAGCTAGACAACATCCGGCCTTCAATAGATTAGCAACAGGATCAGACTGAAATAACCCATTCATGGCAATCACTGATTCATCGCCTACGCGACCAACAAAAGCGATTGCAAGTACCGCTAATAAAATTAACGAGAAAAAATAAACGAAACCCACCCCGCGAGGAGTATGAAAAATATCAGGTTCATCAATTGATGCCGAATTATTACTAACTACAATGGGTTTTTCGCGAACAAAAACGCTTGCAATTAATAAAAAACATGCTCCTAGTAATAATAGTAGCTCAGGGAAGACAGCAATCAGGTCAAATACTTGCATACGCTCTATCCTACAATTTGCTGACAGCAACATGCTGCAACAGATTAATTACGGCGGGATGAATAATATCGGTAAAGGGCTTGGGATAAACGCCCATCCATAAAACACACAGAGATAAAACCGCCATCATGAAAAATTCGCGGCCATTAATATCTTTAAGCGCGGCCACTTGTGGATTGGCAATAGGACCAAAAAATACTCGCTTCACCATCCACAAAGAATAAGCAGCGCCCAAAATTAACGCCGTTGCTGCTAGCACCCCAATTAAGAAGTCATAGTCAACTGCTGCCAAAATCACCATAAATTCGCCAACAAAGCCAGAGGTCGCCGGTAAGCCACAATTAGCTAGCGCCATGAAGACAGCAAATACTGCAAATTTAGGCATGGTATGGACCACACCGCCATAATCGGCAATTTGGCGAGTATGCATACGATCATATAAAACACCGATCGACAAGAACATTGCAGCCGAAATAAAGCCGTGCGAAATCATTTGCACTATCCCCCCCTCAATACCAAGGGGGCTAAACAGGAAAAAGCCGAGGGTCACAAAACCCATATGCGCTACCGAAGAGTAAGCTACTAACTTTTTCATATCGCGCTGTACTAAGGCTACTAGTCCAACATAAATTACCGCCACTAACGATAAGAAAATGATAAAGGGTCCAAGATATTGGCTTGCATCAGGCGCTATTGGCAAAGAGAAGCGCAAGAAACCGTACGCCCCTAACTTCAACATAATGGCCGCCAACACTACCGAGCCACCAGTTGGTGCTTCTACATGCACATCTGGTAGCCAAGTATGTACTGGCCACATGGGTACTTTCACTGCAAAAGCCATAAAGAATGCAGCAAACAGGCAGACCTGCTCAACAATGTCTAAACGGGTTTCTTGCCAAATCAAAATATCGAAACTATTACTCACGTTATACATATAAAGCAAAGCAAC
>CAJASX010000019.1 GCA_903944725.1 uncultured beta proteobacterium | reverse complement strand
TATTCTCACCCGAGATGAACGCAGTGCTGGGTATATGGCAGATGCCTATGCGCGAGTAACAGGCAAAGTTGGTGTCTGCGAAGGGCCCAGCGGTGGCGGAGCAACTTATTTACTACCAGCCTTACTTGAGGCTAATGAATCATCGATTCCCATTTTAGGTATTACCTCCGATGTGCCGGTGACTTCGCGCGGTAAATACCCCCTTACAGAACTCAATCAGCAAGCGCTTTATCAGCCGCTGACAAAGTGGAATGCCACCATCGACTTAGCTGAGCAAATTCCCTCGGTAGTGCGTAATGCCTTTCGTGCCATGACAACAGGTCGACCCGGCGCCGCTCATATCTGCTTACCTCATGATGTACAAAAACATCCCGTTTCTATTAGCGATATATGGGCGCAAACAGAAAATAGCATTTATCCAGCGCAACGCTTTGTGGCTAATGCAAGCGATATTGAGCGGGCTGCTGAACTGATCCTGCAGGCACAATATCCTGTCATCATTTGTGGCGGCGGAGTAATTAATTCTGGCGCTGAACCAATTTTACAAAGCCTTGTTGAGCTCCTTAATATTCCCCTTTGCACCACGGTCAGTGGTCAAGGTAGCTTGGCCGGTACGCATCCCCTCAATGCTGGTGTAGTTGGTGCGAATGGTGGCGTGATGGCGACACGCGCTGTTGTCAGTGCTGCTGATTTAGTCTTTTTTATCTCTTGCCGAGCAGGCTCAACTACTACTGAAAATTGGCGCTTCCCCAATAAAAATACCACCATTATTCACCTTGATGTTGATCCTGAAACCATTGGCGCTAACTACCCTACTGCGGTTGGTTTAGTGGGAGATGCTAAATTAACTCTAGAGCGGCTGTTTGAATCTATTCAAATAAAACTTACCAGTCGACGTCAAAATTGCGTAGATGGCAAAGCCATTGTCAGTAAAGCTAAGGAAGAGAAAATGCTGCCGTTCTTAAAATTGGCTAACGCTAATGAAACGCCAATTCTGCCAGAGCGGATTGTGCATACTTTAAATCGCCTTCTCCCAAGCGATGCGATCGTGTGCGCTGATCCAGGCACACCGTGCCCCTACTTTTCGGCTTATTTTCAAACCGATGTGGCTGGTCGTCATTTCATTACAAACCGTGCGCAAGGAGCGCTTGGGTTTGCCATGTCTGCTGCTATTGGCGCAGCGATTGGTCGACCAAATTCAAAATGTGTTGCAGTAATGGGTGATGGTAGTTTTGGCTTTACTGTTGGTGAACTAGAAACCATTACTCGCTATAAGCTACCTTTGTTGATGATTGTCATTTCTAATTCAGTGTATGGATGGATTAAAGCAAGTCAAAAATCAGGCTATGACCAGCGCTACTTTTCAGTCGATTTCAATCGCACTGATCACGCCAAAGTTGCCGCAGCCTATGGCATTAAATCCTGGCGTGTAGAAGATCCGCTCAAATTAGAGGCCGTCATGAAAGAGGCCATTGCTAGCGGTGAACCCACGCTCATCGATATCATCGCTCAACCCTTACAAGACGCGCAAGCGCCAGTTAGTCAGTGGATGGGTTAATCATTCCATCTTAGCGCCAGAAAGCCTAACTACTTCAGCTAATGCTGGCGCTTCAGCCGTTAAGGCAAGCACCCGAAAACGGGCCAAGGCTTTGGAAGCGACTATTTTTGACATACTTAATTCATCATTTGAAGTGCAGGCTTTTTTTGCAATAGATAAAGACCGATAAAAAACCCCAACACACCTAAGGCAGCAACATAGTATGCGGGTGCCATTACATTCAAGGGAATTAACAGACTGATAAAAATTGGGGTAAGCCCGCCAAAAATTGCATAAGCGACATTATAGGAAAAGGATAGCCCTGAGAACCTAACTGCCGCAGGAAAGGCCATTACGCCAACTGCAGGAACAATGGCGATAACGCCAACAAAAAATCCATTGAGGCCATAGAGAAGAAAAATATGCTCAGATGAAATTGACAACTGTTGGTAAAAAATAATTGCAGTGGCTGCCAGTCCAATTGAGCCAATCAGCATGACGCGTCCTGCATTGAATTTTCCTGCTAAAGCACCAAATACTAAACACCCGGCTGTTAAGCATAGGGTTGCAAAAATATTAGCCTCAAGTGCTAGTCTAGCTGGCACTTTAAATAAAGTTTGTAGTAAGGTGGGCGTCATTAATATCATCGTCACAATTGCTGCAGATAACATCCAGGTCATTAATGCGGTTAACACGATTGCTGGGCGATGCGTACGTAAAACTACCTTTAAGGGTAATTCTTGGCCACTTAATTGCTGTTGCATTGCTTTAAAAACTGGGGTTTCATGCAGCCACTGCCTCAGAAAAACTGCAATGACCCCAAAAACTCCACCTAAAATAAAGGGGACGCGCCAACCCCCTCCTAAAATTTGCTCTGGTGTGTAAAAAGTATTAATTAAAACGGCCACAATGGCACCCAATAAAATTCCGCCCGTTAATCCTGCAGTTAAAACAGCACAGGCAAAACTGACATAGCGAGGGGCCACATGCTCAGCGACAAATACCCATGCCCCCGGAACCTCGCCGCCAATCGCTGCGCCTTGCATCATCCGTAATAATAATAAAATAATTGGCGCATAAATACCGATATCAGCATAAGTTGGCATCAGCCCAATTGCCAAGGTTGGAATTGCCATTAGAAAAATACTGAGCGTAAACATTTTTTTGCGCCCACGGGTATCGCCAAAGTGTGCCATCACAATACCGCCAATGGGACGCACTAAATATCCTGCCGCAAAAATACCAAAGGTTTGTAATTGACGCAGCCAATCGGGCATATTGGCTGGAAAAAATAATGCGCCAATTGAAGTGGCAAAATAGACAAAGATAATGAAGTCGTAAAATTCGAGCACGCCACCGAGCGCAGAAAGGCTTAAGATTTTTACTTCAGAACGACTGAGTGAGCTCATCAATAATATTTTTTATAATTAGCCATAAAGCCTGCGAAGATTTCTATTGTTACTTTTTAGGGTTACTGGGCCTACATTGATATTCAGTAATTTTATTGCCGTCAGCAAGATCTTGGACTGTCATCGTGCCAGTTTTGGGATTGATCAAGGTCTTTGACTCACTAGTATTACTTTTGTAATTAATAGTGTAAATACCATTATTTTTAGAGATCTGAGCGACGCCGCCCAAGGCATCAGTTTTACCATTCCTCATTACTAACTCATCAATTTGATAAACCCATTGCTGTTTATGGTGATGCACTTGAATTAATAAATTAGTTGATGAGTTAGCCTCAGCGCAAACAAGCCGAACCCCTTTAGCGTGGGCATTAAAAGAAAAAAGAATGCCTAATAATAGTACAGATAGCTTCATTTCTACCCCTTTAAATTATCGCTTAATTATCACCTAATAAAACCTAGCAACGCTATCTAGCTTAGTAATAATAGGTATGTCGCCAATTCCTGTTATAAATAGAGCTATATTAGTCTTTGGAGGTAAAGCACAAGTTTTAGATGTAGCCGTGCTTTCGTGTATGGCCTGAGCTGCGCGCTTTGCTGCATTTCATTGGTCGCTTTTGCACACCGGGTCAATTAAGCCTTAACTATACGACCTTAAACGTTTAGCAGAGGTAGGTTCTAAATACCCTCTTGAATTGGTTTATATTAGCTCTCATTATTATTATAAAAATTTGAGGCGAACATGGAAAACCTAAAACCTGCCATCGATGCGCTATTTATCCTGCTAGGCGCTGTCATGGTATTAGCAATGCATGCGGGATTTGCTTTTTTAGAACTTGGTACAGTCCGAGAGAAAAACCAAGTTAATGCCTTGGTCAAAATTTTGATTGATTTTGCAGTCTCGACTATTGCCTATTTCTTTATTGGTTATGGGCTTGCATACGGTATTGGCTTTTGGGATTCAGCTACTGTCTTATCACAAAAGAGCGGCTTTGAATTAGTTAAATTCTTTTTTTTACTCACCTTTGCTGCTGCGATTCCCGCAATTGTTTCTGGTGGCATTGCCGAGCGCGCTAAATTCAACCCCCAATTAAT
Organism: uncultured beta proteobacterium; assembly: GCA_903944725.1. Lineage (GTDB taxonomy): Bacteria > Pseudomonadota > Gammaproteobacteria > Burkholderiales > Burkholderiaceae > Polynucleobacter > Polynucleobacter hahnii. The sequence goes on along the minus strand of CAJASX010000019.1, from coordinate 26,086 downwards.
TGCCACCTTTATTTTGGTCGGTTTTCTTTACCCCTTTTTCGAAGGTATTGTTTGGAATCAAAACTACGGTATTCAAACTTGGATTAAAAAACTAACAGGTGAGGAATTTCATGATTTTGCTGGCTCGATAGTAGTACACGCAATGGGTGGCTGGATTGCTTTGCCTGCAATTATTTTATTAGGCGCGCGCTATGGTCGCTACAACAAAGATGGCAAAGTCTCTGCTCATCCGCCCTCAAGCATTCCATTCCTTGCACTAGGTGCTTGGATTCTGACAGTGGGTTGGTTTGGCTTTAATGTCATGAGTGCACAAACCATCGATAAAATGAGTGGCCTCGTGGCAATGAACTCCCTGATGGCCATGGTTGGCGGCACTCTGGCTGCATGGATGGTTGGCAAGAATGATCCTGGCTTCGCCTATAACGGGCCATTAGCTGGCTTGGTTGCTGTTTGTGCGGGTTCAGATTTAATGCATCCTATTGGCGCTCTAGTGGTTGGGCTAGTAGCTGGTGCTCTATTTGTCAAAGTATTTACCTTAGAGCAAAACCGCTGGCGCATTGATGATGTGCTGGGAGTGTGGCCCCTGCATGGATTATGCGGGCTATGGGGAGGCTTAGCTGCCGGTATCTTTGGGCAGAAATTTTTGGGGGGTATAGGTGGCATTTCTTTCGCTGCGCAATTAATTGGTTCAACGCTTGGCGTTGCAATTGCCCTGATAGGGGGCTTTATTGTGTATGGCATGCTGAAACGCATGATGGGGCTAAAACTAAGTCCCGAAGAAGAGCATGCTGGCGCTGATTTAAGTATTCATCAAATTACCTCTACGCCCGGAAAAGAGTCAGCTTGGTAGAAAAGAGTGCATACCGAGCGACCTTAAATTAGCAATGGCAATCATTTGCCACGTACCCTAATTTTGTTTCCAAACACGAAGGTGCGCAAAAGACTTGGCTAGAAGTCTTTTGCCGTCAATGGTTTCTTCAACGGCCAGCATATTTGTGACCACTAGGCAATCGTCCGCCTGAATTAACTCAGTATTGAGACAAACTCTGTAGGTTGCATTCGCGGTTTTTGTGGCGTCGACCGATCCGGTGTGCCAATATTGATAAAACATAAAGGATCTTCATCCATACTAAGGCCAAATAAATCACGAATAGGCTGCATATACATCGACTTACCACTTGTTGGGCTGGCTCCAAAGCCCATTGCATGTGCCATCAGAAAGATATTTTGAATAGCACATCCAGCAGAAATAATGCGTTCACTTAAAGGCACTGAATGATCTGAACCCCTTGCATTAACGACCAGCAGCATCACAAATGGTGCCCGATGTGCCTTAACCATCGCATCTTGAACTTGTTGGTCGGTGGCTGAAGAGTCTCGATCTAATAGCGATTTAGCAAATGCTTGGGCTAACTCCCCCCTTTTTTCGAGCGGGCATATCACAAAACGCCACGGACGGATTAACCCATGATCTGGTGCAGTGGCCGCCATTGAAAATAGGGTATCTAACTGCCCCTGAGTTGGGCCAGGCTGAAATAAACGTTTTGGTAAAAAGGATTGGCGAGTTGAAATTAGAGTTTGGATTGTTTCGCACAATTGACTATTGACCATTTTTTTTTCCGTGATTAATTGCTAAGTATTGACTATTTCCTACCAATACCAAGACGTCTGCTGCGCACAATTTGATATGGGCGAAATAAATAGGTGATAGAGGCAAAGCCGCTCCAAATATGCACCAGCCGGGTAAAGGGAAAAATTAGAAACAGCGTCATGCCCAAAAACATATGCAGGCGAAAGACCCAATTAACTCCACTTAATAACTCTACTGCACCACCCTGAAAGGTCATAATATGTTGCGCCCAACCAGCCAGCTTCAGCATCATCGAACCATCTAAGTGAGCTGCCGATAATGGAATCGTTGCTAACCCAAGTACAAGTTGTATCCATAAAATAAATAAAAGTAAAATATCGCTAGGCTTACTAGTAAGCCGAATACGATCATCCATTAAACGCCGATGCAATAAAATACTTAAACCAACCAATCCAAAGATGCCTGCAATACCGCCCGTTATCATGGCAACAAGTTGCTTTTCACCGGCGGCAATAAAGGACTCATAAAAGAAATGGGGAGTGAGCATCCCAAAGAAGTGTCCAAAGAACAAAAATAACACGCCAATATGAAATAACATACTGCCTAAGCGTAGTTGTTTTTTACGTAATAGCTGACTTGAATCACTTTTCCAAGTGTATTGATCTCGATCAAATCGAATTAAGCTGCCTAAAAAAAATATCGTTAGACATATGTAGGGATAAATTCCAAAAATAAATAACTCTAAATAATTCATGCTTGAACCCCTTGTTTATCTTTAGCAAGCCGAATAAAATGCAGTGGCTGTTCATCATCCGGCTTGCCTTGACCTTGAGTAGTACATCCCCCAAATGCAGGAGGTTCTGCCCAAGCCTCGTCAATTGATTCTTCTTTAAACTTTAGGTTAAGGATTTTTACTTTCTCTCCAGAATATTCAATTGCAGCAGCGACTACCCATGCATACCTACTTTGGCGGGCTACTAATGCACTATAAATTGCGTTCAAAATATGCGCCATTTCTGCGATAAATTGCCTTGACTGAGCTAGCTCTAAAGTGGAAGCAAATTCCAGCACAATTGATAATTGATCTGGTAATTCATTGGTTGCAAGTATCAAACCACCCGCTTTATAGGTCTGCAATAAATCAACCATTGCTTGACCCCGTTCACGTGAATCACCATGCACGTGCTCAAATAAATGCAAGGAGGTAGCCCTCCCTCGATCAAAATACTCTACATATTCCTCCTGCAGAACATAAAGATCTGTAGTGTGTAAGTATTGTATTAATTCATTTAATCCAATTCTTACAGGCTTGCTTATTTTTGGCAAGACCATAACGATCTGCTTCATTTCTAATAAATTTTCCCTAAGTTCGAAATCGGGATATTGAAGTAATCTAGATAATGCGCGTAGTGGTAATGAATCTTTCATCCGTATCCCCTTAAGTACTTAAGTTAATTTGAATCGTGCGGCGCTTAGTTCCGCCGAAGAGGCTGACTTCTGAATCCCCGTCGGAACACCCATTACCGAAGGTAAATCCGCAACTTCCTTTCATCTCAAATGTGTTTTCTGCATATTCACGATGCGTAGTTGGAATCACGAAACGATCTTCGTAATTTGCAATTGCCATAATTTGATACATATCTTCAACTTGACTCGCAGAAATTCCGGCTTGATTTAAAGCAGCATGATTTTCTGTGCCATTGACATGTTTATCACGTTGCCAAGCTCGCATTGCAAGCATTTTTTCTAATGCAGCAACTACTGGGGCCTCGTCTCCCGCCGTTAACATATTTGCCAAATATTGAATTGGAATGCGCAATTGCCTGACATCGGGTATATGGCCATTCACACCAACATACCCAGCCTCAACTGCGCCAGTAATCGGAGAAAGTGGTGGCACATACCAAACCATGGGCAGGGTTCTGTATTCAGGGTGCAGCGGCAAGGCAATTTTCCAGTCCATGGCCATTTTGTAGACTGGACTTTTCTTAGCAGCATCTAACCAATTTTGCGGCACGCCGTCTTGTAAAGCTTGCTTTTGCACTACTGGATCATGTGGATCCAGAAAAATCTTTAATTGGGCTTCATATAAATTCTGTTCACCCTCAACGCTGGCGGCATGTTCAATTTGATCAGCATCGTATAGCATAACGCCCAAATAGCGAATTCGGCCTACACAAGTTTCTGAGCATACAGTAGGCTGTCCGGACTCGATGCGTGGGTAGCAAAAAATACACTTCTCAGCCTTACCGCTCTTCCAGTTATAGTAAATCTTTTTATAAGGACAGGCTGAAACACACATCCTCCAGCCGCGACATTTGTCTTGATCAATTAAGACAATGCCGTCTTCTTCGCGTTTATAAATTGACCCGGACGGACACGAGGCTACACAGGCAGGGTTTAAGCAATGCTCGCATAATCTTGGCATATACATCATGAAGGTATTTTCAAATTGCCCATAGACGTCTTTTTGTATTTGATCAAAGTTAACGTCCTTACTCCGCTTAGAAAATTCACCACCTAAAATTTCTTCCCAGTTTGGTCCCCACTCAATTTTTTCCATTCGCTTCCCAGTAATTAAGCTTTTGGGGCGCGCAGTTGGAGTTGCCTTAAACTCTGGAGCATTTTGTAAGTGCTCATAATCAAAGGTAAATGGCTCGTAGTAATCATCAATTTCTGGGAGATTAGGATTACCAAATAAATTCATCCAAATTTTTGATCGACCGCCCTGCTTGGGCTCAAGCTTCCCATTGCTTTTCCGTGTCCAGCCGCCCTGCCACTTTTCTTGGTTTTCCCAATTTTTAGGATAACCAATACCAGGCTTCGTTTCTACATTATTAAACCAAGCGTATTCCATGCCCGGACGATTAGTCCAGACTTGTTTACAGGTTACTGAGCAAGTATGGCAACCAATGCATTTATCGAGGTTTAATACCATACCAATTTGTGCGCGAATTTTCATTTCTATTTTCCTTGTTACGCTTGTATAGCGTTCCTATTTTCACTATCTAGCCAATCAATCTTGCGCATTTTTCGAATGGTGACAAATTCATCGCGATTAGTGCCTATGGTGCCGTAATAATTAAAGCCATAACTGTATTGCGCATAACCACCAATCATGTGAGTTGGCTTTAATACAATACGGGTTACCGAATTATGAATACCGCCACGCATACCCGTAATTTCTGAGCCGGGAGTATTGATTATTTTTTCTTGAGCGTGGTACATCATGACCATTCCAGGATTAACGCGTTGACTAACTACTGCGCGGGCAGCAATAGCGCCATTAGCGTTATAAAGTTCAACCCAATCGTTATCTACAATTCCTGCATCACCCGCATCATCTTCACTGAGCCATACCACAGGGCCACCGCGGTTTAAGGTCAACATCATCAAGTTATCGCTATAAGTAGAATGGATTCCCCATTTTTGATGTGGTGTAATGAAATTCAGGACAATTTCTTTATTACCATTAGGTTTGATTCCTTTAATGCCATTAATTGTTTTTAAATCAACTGGGGGTCTATACGACACTAAACCCTCACCAAATGCCCGCATCCATTTGTGATCTTGATAAAACTGTTGCCGGCCAGTTAAGGTTCGCCATGGAATATATTCATGCACGTTGGTATATCCAGCATTGTAAGAAACCTTTTCGCTTTCCAAGCCAGACCATGTTGGAGAACTAATAATTTTTCTAGGTTGCGCCTGAATATCTCTAAAGCGAATTTTTTCATCTTCACGATGTAAGGCTAAATGCGCATGCTCAAGACCGGTTATTTTCGATAAGGCATTCCAGGCCTTTACAGCTACATGACCATTAGTTTCTGGGGCAAGCATTAAAACTACCTCTGCTGCGTCTATATCTGTATTAATGTTAGCCATCCCCTTCATGACTCCTTCTTTGACGCGCCCATTTAAATCACGTAGCTGTTCAACCTCATCTTTGGTGTCCCATGCAATACCTTTACCCCCATTGCCCACTTTATCCATTAATGGGCCTAAAGCTGTAAACCGCAGATAAGTATTAGGGTAATCCCGTTCGACTACAGTAATTTGAGGTGCCGTTTTTCCAGGGATCAGCTCGCATTCGCCTTTTTTCCAATCATGCACATCAAACGCCTGAGCAAGCTCAGCAGGCGTATCGTGCATTAATGGTGTTAAAACAATATCCTTTTCTACGCCTAAATGACCAACGCAAACTTCGGAAAATTTCTTAGCAAATCCTTTATAAATATCCCAATCACTTCGAGCTTCCCACGCTGGATCTACGGCAGTAGATAAAGGGTGAATAAAAGGGTGCATATCGCTGGTATTTAAATCATTCTTTTCATACCACGTTGCAGTAGGCAAAACAATGTCGGAATATAAGCAGGTTGTGCTCATGCGGAAATCTAGCGTAACCAATAAATCTAATTTTCCTTCGGGTGCATGTTCATGCCAATCTACCTCAGATGGCCTAGCCTCATCGTCACCTAAGTCCTTACCCTGCACTCCATGAGCCGTACCGAGTAAATGCTTGAGAAAATATTCATGGCCCTTACCAGAAGACCCTAATAAGTTTGAGCGCCAGACAAACATGTTTCGCGGCCAATTATTAGGATGATCAGGATCCTCACAGCTCATTTTTAATGAGCCATTCTGTAAACTCTTCACCACATATTCTTTGGGATCGATTCTAGCAGCGATAGCATCTTTAGCTACATCTAGTGGGTTTGTTTTTAGCTGTGGCGCCGATGGTAACCAACCCATTCGCTCTGCACGAACGTTGTAATCAATCATGCTGCCTTGATAGTCAGCCTTATTGACTAAGGGCGAAAGAATTTCTTCCATCCCTAACTTTTCATAGCGCCATTGATCTGTATGTGCATAGAAAAAACTGGTTGAATTTTGTTGACGCGGCGGGCGAATCCAATCTAAAGCAAAAGCCAAAGGAGTCCATCCTGTTTGCGGTCGTAACTTTTCTTGACCTACATAATGCGCCCATCCTCCGCCGCTTTGTCCTATACAGCCGCACATCATTAACATATTGATAATGCCGCGATAATTCATATCGCAGTGATACCAGTGATTCATGGCGGCGCCAATAATCACCATTGACTTACCTTGCGTTTTTTCAGCATTTTCAGCAAACTGGCGAGCTACAGCAATTACTTGCTCCTGTTTGACTCCAGTAATTAATTCTTGCCATGCGGGTGTATAAGGCACATTGTCATCATATGATTTTGCGCTTTCGCCGCCTAAGCCTCTATTAATGCCATAATTTCCGGCTAATAAATCAAAGACTGTGGCAACATAAACTTCTTTTTTATTATCTTCTTCACCTAGGCTAATTTTTTTTGCAGGTACATTGCGAACTAATACATCGGTTTGTTTATTGCCATCAAAATGAGGTGTGGCAATTCCACCAAAATAGGGAAATCCAACTGGCACAATCTCATGCAATAACTGATCTTCCATGAGGGACAATTTTAATTTTGTTTCTCGGTCATATTGCGCTTCTTTTGCTTCTAAATTCCACTTGCCTAAATCTTTGCGCCCCTCCGTACCCCATCTAAAGCCAATCGATCCATTGGGTACTACTGGTTTACCGCCAATATCAAATGCTACTGTTTTCCAATCAGCGCCATTGGTTTGCCCCAACTTACCCTCAAAATCACTCGAACGCACGTAACGTCCTGGCACAAGCACGGTGCTCCCATTCTCGAGTAATTTTTCATCTAATATTACTAACATTGGCATATCGGTATATCGACGTACGTAATCGTCAAAATACTTTGTACGCTTATTAAAATAAAACTCTTTAAGAATGACGTGACCCATTGCCATAGCGATAGCAGCATCGGTGCCCTGCTTCGGATGCATCCAAATATCAGCTAACTTTGATACTTCTGCATAGTCTGGAGTGATGGCTACGGTTTTAGCCCCTTTGTATCGGACTTCGGTAAAAAAATGCGCGTCAGGTGTTCGCGTTTGCGGTACGTTTGAACCCCAAGCAATAATGAAGGTTGAGTTATACCAATCGGCTGACTCTGGCACATCGGTTTGCTCTCCCCATACCTGAGGGCTGGCAGGCGGTAAATCACAATACCAATCATAGAAGCTCATACAAACACCACCGATTAGACTCAGGTATCGCGAGCCCGCAGCATAACTTACCATTGACATTGCGGGGATGGGTGAAAAGCCAATAATACGATCGGGCCCATGCTGTTTAATGGTGTAAATATTTGCTGCGGCAATTATTTCATTTACTTCATCCCATGAGGCCCTTACAAATCCACCCATTCCACGTTGTGCCTGCCACTCTTTACGTTTTTCTTGGTTTTGTACTAAATTGGCCCACGCATCGACAGGACTTTTGGCAATCGATTTTGCTTCTCTCCATTGCTTAAGCAAGCGTCCTCGTATCATCGGATACTTCACTCGATTCGCGCTATACATGTACCAGCTATAACTTGCCCCCCGTGCGCAGCCTCGCGGCTCATGATTGGGTAATTCAGGCCGAGTTCTTGGGTAATCTGTCTGCTGAGTTTCCCAAGTAACTATTCCACCCTTTACATAAATCTTCCAAGAGCATGACCCAGTGCAATTAGTGCCATGCGTTGAACGTACAATCTTATCGTGCTGCCAGCGAGAACGATAAGCATCTTCCCAAGTGCGGTCTTCAGCAACTGTTTTGCCGTGCCCATTCGAAAATTTCTCAGAATCTGCGGCTAAAAATTTCAGGCGATCTAAAAAGTGGCTCATATTTATCCTTTTATGAATTCTTAACACGGCATTAGGGCATTTTTACGGCTGTAATACCACCAAGTGATTACAGTGCACGTAATATAAAAAACAATAAATGCATATAAAGCTGCCTCTGGACCGCCCGTTGCAGCGATAGATGAACCATAACTTTTGGGTATGAAGAAACCACCATAAGCACCAACTGCAGAACTAAATCCCAATACAGCTGCAGCCTCTTTATTGGCATCACGTATTGCCTGATCCTGTCCTGACTGTGTTTGACTCGCGACACGTTGACGTTCAGTGAGAAAAATAACAGGAATCATGCGAAAGGTAGAGCCATTACCAATACCAGAGGTGGCAAATAAGACCATAAAAGCAAATAAAAAACCAAAGAAATTTCCGCCCACCCCGTGGCTTGGTAAATAATTTAAAACGGCAAATACACCTATACTCATGGCAATAAAATTCCAAAAGGTAACTCTGGCACCCCCTAGCTTGTCAGATAACCATCCGCCAATAGGCCTAGCTAGGGCGCCAACTAAGGGGCCTAGCCATGCATAGCTCAAAGCATTTACCCCCGGAAATTGACTTTTAATTAGCAGGGGAAAGCCTGCAGAATAGCCAATAAAAGATCCGAATGTACCTAGATAGAGCCAGCACATTAGCCAGTTATGTTTACGTTTAAAAATTACTGCCTGATCTGCAAAAGATGCTTTTGCTTCAGCCAAATCATTCATACCAAACCAAGCAGCAATAGATGCAGCAGCAATAAAAGGCAACCAAATAAATCCGGCGTTTTGCAACCAAAGTGAGGAGGTATTCCCTGCTTTAATTACAGTTTGAGGTTCTCCACCCAAGGATCCGAATACACTAGCAGTAATTACTAGAGGTACAACCAATTGCACAATTGATACACCCAAATTACCTAAACCAGCATTCAAACCTAAGGCCGTACCTTTTTGTGACTTAGGATAGAAAAAACTAATGTTTGCCATTGAAGAGGCAAAATTGCCACCCCCAAATCCACATAGCAAAGCAAGCAAAATGAATATTTCATATGGCGTAGCAGGATTTTGGACTGCAAATCCAATTCCAGTTGCTGGAATTAACAATGAAGCTGTCGAAATTGCCGTCCAACGACGGCCACCAAAAATTGGTACTGCAAAAGAATAAAAAATACGTAGGGTTGCTCCACAAAGAGCAGGTAAAGATGCGAGCCAAAATAGTTGATTAGTGGAGAACTTAAAACCAACGTTTGGTAAATTAACTACTACTACAGACCAAACCATCCAAACTGAAAACGCTAAGGTTAGGGCTGGAATTGAAATTAATAAATTTCGATTTGCTATTGCCTTGCCGATTTCATCCCAAAATTCTTTATTTTCAGGATCCCAGCGTGTGATAACAGTAGAAGACATATAAATTGTCCTTATCAATTAATTATTGAATTAAAGATGGAATGGCTTTGCCACCCATTAGTTCAGAACGACGCACTTCAGTGAAATACATCCAAATAAGTGACACCCATACCACCCCATACATCAACATAAATGCACTCGACCGAATACCGGTGATATCTAACAATGCGCCGAATAAGATGGGCAATACAAAACCACCTAAGCCCCCAGCTAAACCAACTATTCCAGAAATGGTGCCAATATTATTTGGAAAGTCATCACCAATGTATTTAAATACACTAGCTTTTCCAAATGCCCAAGCAATACCTAAAATAAACAATAGCGCTGTAAATAAATAAATATTTAAACCAATGCGAAAGGTTTCTGGTCCATTAATAGTTTGAATGATGAATTCAGTCTGTGGATACGAAAGTAAAAAAAGGCATATCCAACTAACCCACATTACCCACCAAGTCACCTGGTGGGCGCCATACTTATCTGAAATCCAACCACCAATTGCACGTAACACCCCTCCTGGCAATGAGAAACATGCAGCCAGTAGTGCTGCCGAACGGATATCAAGACCAAACTCGCCTACGTAATACTGAACCATCCATAAACTAAGTCCTACATAGCCGCCAAAAACAATGCTGTAATACTGGCAATAGCGTAAAACTTTGGGGTCTTTTAAGGCCTTGAGTTGCTCTTTAAAAGAAGTATTAGTCGTTACCAAATGAGTTGAATTGCTATAACTAAAGAACCAAAATAAAATGGCTGCACCAAGCATGACGGCAGCATAAACCTGTGGCACTACTGCCCAACCAAAAGCAACTACCAATGCAGGCGCAAGAAATTTATTTACCGCTGCTCCAGAGTTTCCAGCGCCAAATACTCCCATTGCAAATCCTTGGCGATTTTTTGGGAACCATCTTGCAACATAAGGAGTGCCTACCGAGAATGATCCACCGGCCAAACCAACAAATAGTCCGATCATTAAAAAATGCCAATATTGGGTGGCGTATGACATCAGCCAGATTGGAATTACGCAAGCTAACATTAAAGAAAACATCACGATTCTTCCGCCATAGCGATCAGTCCAGATGCCTAGAGGTACCCGCACTAAAGAACCCGTTAAGATCGGCATTGCAGTAAGCAGGCCAAATTGTGTGGCACTTAAATTAAGAGTTTTCTTAATTGGAATGCCAATTACGCCAAACATCATCCAGACCATAAAGCACACCGTAAAAGCAATGGTACTTATAATTAAAACTGAATATGCTTTAGAATTTTTTTGAGTAATGACACTCATGAAAATCTCCCTTTTCATGAATCATTATCAAAACTAAATTGATCTAGGAATATCCTTCAAACAGGATATTTTAGAAATGCATAGGAACTAGAATTCTCACTTTGCCTAGTCCTTTAGGACTACTTCTAAGGACAGAGCCTCTCTACGTTTGCAAATACGGCTACCTGTACTCGCGAGGAAAGATTTAATTTTCGCAAGACATGCTGCACATGAATCTTGACCGTAGTGTCAGCAATACCAAGTTCACGAGCAATTACTTTATTACTCGAGCCTTTTGCAATTTGACAAACAATTTGCAACTCTCGAGGCGAAAGACTAGCAGCCAAGGAGGTATTAGAATTTTTATCAAAATCATCTTTTTTACTTAATTTAAATGCAGTAACTAATTTATGGGTCATTTCTTGACTAATAACAGACTCGCCATTAAATGCTTTTCGTATTCCAATAAGTAAATCATCCTTTTCGCTAGTTTTTAGCAAATAGCCTTGGGCGCCATTTTGTAAGGCTTGAATTAAATCAGCCTCGTCCTCACTAACTGTGAGCATAATGACTGTTGCATCAGGGGCAGCCCGAAAAATATCAGGCAAAGATTGAATGCCGCTGGCACCCGGCAAATGATTATCCAGTAAAACCACATCGGGATATAAAGTCTCACAAATTCGTAAAGCCCCAACTGCATCACCTGCTTCACCAATTACATCAAAATCAGGCGCTTGAGCGAGCAATGAAATTAACCCCCTTCTAAAAAGAGTATGATCATCAACCACAAGTATGCTAATTTTTTCCAATTAATTATTATTTAATTAAGCACTCATTGAGGCTAAGTTAGGTAAACGTAAAAAAACTCTCGAGCCACCGTTTGGGGTGGAAGAAATAGTTACTTCAGCATTAATTTTACTGGCACGTTCTCTCATGATACTCACCCCTACATGGGTACTGTCCAATTTATCTAAATCAATTAAGAAGCCAATACCATCATCTACAACCTCAAAAGACCAAATCGGATTTTGCTGTACCGTTAGCGTAACAGTTTCCGCTTTAGCATGCTTTCTAATATTGGATAAAGCCTCTTGAATAATATGTAACACTTGAATTTGCACATCAGGCGCCAAGGGTAATCCCTGACCATGCATTATAAGGTTCACTTTAATACCAAATTGGTGCTCAAATTTTTGCAACGTAGTCTTAATAGCTGATTCAATATCCTCAATATTTGTTCTAGTTCTATAGTGCAATAAAAGTTCGCGAACATCACTATAACTCTCCCTCAACCCCTCATCTAGTTCATTCAAAATTGCTTTGACATTTGGCATTTGCAGCGCTGATATTTCATCCCGCAATAGACTCGCTTGAATTTTTAAGAATGCCAAAGATTGTGCAATCGAGTCATGGAGCTCTCTAGCTAAGAGACTGCGCTCATCAGAGATAGCAGCCTCCTTCTCTAAAGCCTTGATTCGCAAGGCTTCCATCGCCCCAGCCAAATGGTTAGCCAGGGTTTCAAGTAAAGCATGTTGTTCTTGATCAATCATGAATGATTCAGCATAAAATAAGTCAATTTCTCCCAATAACTTTTGCTGAAAAAGTATAGGCACAGTAATAAGAGATTGAAAGCCTGCTTTAACGCATAATCGATCCCTCTCCTCGTGCAGGTTAAATTTAATTACCTTAATATCTTGTATACCTGTAGCGTTTCCACAGTGGCATTCACCTGCATTCATGCATTGCTCACCGGCCAAAATTGAATCGGGTAAATTTGTGCCGGATAATAAAAAATAACGCTTATTGGCTTCATCAGTCCACCGAATAGCAATTGCTGCTGCATGACTAATCAATGACACACGATCAGCAAAACCTTTTGCTAAATTCTCTAAATTATTTTCACTTGAAACGAAAGAACTTAAATCATATAATGCAGCTAATCGTTCTTGGCGCTCTTGCAAGTGAATAGTTTTCTCGCGTACTTTTGCCTCCAGACTTTCATATAAATCATTTAAATTTTCAGTCATGGCATTAAAACCTTTAGCTAAATCACCAAATTCATCCTGAGCATCAATTTGTACGTGGGTTTTTAATTTGCCCAATTTAACTTCATCAAACCCAATGCGTAACTTAGCTACGGGATCTAAAATAACAGAATAACCAACATACATAATGACTAGAGTTGCCACTAAAGAAATTGCTAGCATCGCAAATTGAAATAAATGCAATAGCCCGGTCCAGTAATCAACTTCTCCTTCGATCAAGCCTACAAAGTGATCAATGCTAGAGATAAACTTATCAATATTCTGCATGGAAAGTACATCTGCCTGCTGTAAAGTAAGTCCATTTTTAATATTAGCCCATTGCGCTTGAATACTTGAAAATACTTCAGTGTTTGCTTGATTCCAAGGAACAAATAAAGGCCTAGATGGGTCTCCCAACCTCAAAACTTGCATACTATCGTCAAATTTTTGCTCTAGTTGCGTCACCAACCTCGAATTATTTTCATTAATTAATAGGGTTAGCTGATAAGTTTGCATTCGCATTCTACCTGCTTCATTTATTGCTGCTGCCCCACCTTCAAGCTTCCAAGTTACCCATAAAGTAAAACTAATAGATATCATTGCTAGCACCAAGAGTGATGAACCAATAATGATTAATTTATTTTTAAGAGTAAATTCGTTTTGCATTTTCTTCACAACTTTAACCACAGGCCCCGATAAATCCACAATTAGTGCAATATTCACAGCCATCTTTTTTAATTAACGCATGTGCTCCGCATTCGGGGCATTTTTTACCTCGCATTATTCCTGGTGTATTTAATTCAGCTGTCTCATTACTATTCTGGATATTTGTAGGTGTAGTAAATTCTGCAATGCCACGTCGTATTAAAATATTTTCAATAGCAAATGCAACCGCAGATACTTCAGAGTCATGCCACATCGGTACTTCAATACCATCGTCTTTTCTTCTGGTGCCCAAACGCACTGGCCCACGATCCCATGCAACTTTGCGCATATCTCCTAACGCTCTTACTAAAAATCCGCCCCGTGCAGCCAATGAAAGTAGACGCATACTGGAAGTAATCCACTGTTGTGATTCGCCACTTTGACCTACTGGCATGAAAAATTCAATTGCCCGTTCTGATTGAACCTCTTCGGCATTAACGACCCCATGAACTTTTAAAAATGAAATAATTAAATATAGTGTTTTTTGCCCTTCCTGAGTCCAATAACTAATTTTCTCAGCTACTGCCGGTAATTCTCCATTGGGTCGGCGATCAACTACTTTTTTAGATGGATTACCTTCTGGGCGGTATGTAATTTGGTTTGTTATTGCTAACTCTGCAGACTGAGTATCATTCACATGCAAAACTGAACCTAAAATAGAATTGGGTCGATAGGTTGCTAGCCCTTTTAAATTAGATTGCCAAGCCTTAAAATATAAATTTACAAAGTTTTTAAATGGGTAACTCGCAGGTACATTAACTGTTTTTGAGATAGCTGTATCAACATAAGGTTGCACTACCTCCATCATGGCGATATGATCTTCCGCAGACAATTCTAAAGCGGTAATAAAGTAATCTGGTAAAGCATTAACATCTCCGCCCATTTCTTTAAATATGCGCCATGCATGATCTTCTACAGAGTACTCTCTAGTTGATCCATCGGCCTCTCTTTTTTTACGCTGATAATTCCAGGAAAAGGGTGGCTCAATTCCATTGGAAGCATTATCAGCAAATGCTAGGCTTACTGTTCCAGTTGGGGCAATTGAAAGTAAGTGGCTATTACGAACACCAAATTTACGAATTTCACTTTTTAAATTGCTATCTAAACGGCTAGCAAAATTTGTTCCGCCCAAATATTTTTCAATATCTAAAGCAGGAAAGGCTCCTTTCTCTTTTGCTAAATCGACTGAAGCCTGATATGCAGCGTCTCGCAAATGTTTAGCAATAGCTGCCGCTTCAGATCTCCCTGCGCTGCTGTTATAAGCTAATTTAAGCATTATCAAGGCATCACCAAGACCCGTAAAACCAACACCAATGCGACGTTTAGATTGGGCCTCAATTGCCTGCTCTTTAAGAGGCCAGTAAGTTACGTCTAGAACGTTGTCCAGCATTCTGACTTGAATTTTTACCGCCTCGACAAATCTAGCGTAATCAAACGATGGGGTTCCAGCAAATCCAAATGGATTGGTAACGAATCGAGGCAAAATAATTGGGCCTAAATCACAACAGCCGTAGGGGGGCAATGGTTGTTCGCCACAAGGATTAGTGGCCTCAATATATTCACAATAACTTAAATTATTATCACGATTAATATTATCTAAAAATAAAATCCCTGGTTCGGCAAAATCATATGCTGATTGCATCACTAGTAGCCAAATTTCCTTTGCGCTGATAGTTTGATAAACCCAAAGCCCATCTGCACGTTGATGAACTTCTTGAGTAATATTTTTATCACTTGGCTTAGCTTTATGAATCAAATCCCATGAACCATCTCTTTCAACCGCCCGCATAAACTCATCAGAAACACCTACTGAAACGTTAAAATTATTCCAGCGCCCAGGGGTTCTTTTAGCATTAATAAAATCAAAAATATCGGGATGATCTATTTTGAGAACCCCCATTTGCGCACCACGCCTTGAGCCTGCACTTTCAACAGTAGAACAAGATTGATCAAATACATTGATATAACTACAAGGCCCAGAAGCAAATGATGCAGTACCTTTTACCTCAGCTCCTTTTGGCCGAATGCGCGAAAAATCATACCCAACCCCGCCGCCACGCCGCATAGTTTCTGCGGCCTGCTTTAATGCCTCATAAATTCCCGGAAAACCTTCTTCGTCAAAATCCTGAATGCAATCCCCAACTGGCTGCACAAAGCAATTAATTAAGGTTGCTTTGATACCAGTTCCGCCAGCGCTCATAATTCTACCAGCGCCAATTGCACCTGCTAGCATATTTTTTAGAAACAGGGCTTCTATTTTTTTTTGTAAAGTGGGTAATTCAACAGCGGCCAAACCTTTAGCTACCCTTTTAAAAATAGCCTCAGCATCTTCTTCGCCAGGTTTAAGATATTTTTCCTTTAAAACATCAATGCTAATTTGTTGCATAACTATCTACCTTAGGCATTGTTTCTAATAACAACCAAATAATTAAATCAGCCACTGATCGAATTTGATCGCCAAATGGTAATGCTCCAGCCCCTCTAAAAAATAAACCTTTTTGGGTATCTCCCGTAAATGCGCTCCCGAGAACTTTGTCTATACAAAATTGCCCCCAAGCAGCATTACCATCCCTTAAACCACAATCATGTAAACAATCAAATACCATTGTGCATCTTGGCTTTTTACGTGCCTTATTTTTTAACTTGGCCTCGGCTTTCATATAATTTTTTAACCAAGGCGTCATTACTGCTCTTGCAGGTAAGCCCGCAACACTTAAAAACTCAACTAACTCTTCAGGCCTAGAACGAGCCAATACTTTTTTAAATACCTCGTCTGCATCTCCCTCTATCGTTACCGCAAAGGCTGTGCCCAACTGAACCCCTGACACTCCCATGGACTGTAGTTTTTGAATGTCCTGTAAATTACTGATTCCACCAGCGGCAATTAAAGGAATTTGCCCCTCTATCCCCATCGTTTTAAAAAAATCTATTACCTGAGGAATAACATTTTCAAAATTGAATTTAGGATTATTAATATCAGCTACTGAAGAGGCCCCCAAATGTCCTCCAGCTAATTTAGGGTTTTCAATCACAATTGCATCTGGCAAGCGCCCTTTTTTTTCCCATTTTTTTACCAATATTTGCACACCCCTCGCCTCAGATAAGATAGGGATTAATGCTGTGGCTGGATAACCAGTAGCTAGATCGGGCAGATCAAGCGGCAACCCCGCGCCAACCACAATTGCATCAGCACCGTTCTCCAAAGCACAAGCAACATAAGCCTCATATTCATTTACAGCGCGCATAACATTAACTGCGATGAGTCCGAAACTACTCGAGCCCTCTTGAGCCATTTTAATTTCTCTTTTCAAGGCCTCAAGGTTGGCTTGATTTATAGCCTTTTTACTTTCTACTGAAGGGGGAAGATGTTGGGTTAGATCCATTAAATCTGGATGTAAGCGGCGTAAATCAATTGAAGAAATAGTGCCCATGCCGCCAATTTTTGCAACGGCGCCAGCTAAGCGATGAGCTGAAACCCCAACCCCCATACCACCCTGTACTATCGGTAGAATAGTTTTACCTTTAATTGTCAAGCTTTTAAGTCCGCTTGCATCAAGCACATGATTAAATGATTCCGGTATTAAAGGTTTCATTTAGCAGCTTTATTGAAGTCTGCAGAAAACATTATTGGAGAGTATTTATATAGATACAGAAAAAAAGCTAGGCACCAACAAGCACCTGAAATAATCAGTAAGGCATTAAATAAATTACTAGGTGCCAAATGGGCTATTAACCAAATAGTGGCTGCACAAGGCACCAATAAGTAACATACATGCTCGATCTTGCCAGCAGCCAATGGTCTGCCAGTATGGCCAAGTGCAGTACGCGTAATCATGCCAATAATTAAACCGCCAGTAGCCCCAATTCCAAATGCATGCAAGGCGGGATAGATCGAGACTAATTTAAATGAGTAAATGCCCAATAATGAAAAGCCAAGCACAAGCCAAGCATATGAGATATGTAATATCCATAAAATCGGTTTATTTTTAGTTTCAAGTGGTCGCCAGCCCCACAGCAAAATAGCGTGTAACGTGGCAGTTATGATGCATAAGGTAGCTGAAATAATATTGGGGGTAAAAAATGCAAGGGTTAAAAATGTTATCGCGGTAAATATTAATGTTGCTTTGGCTAAAGTAGGATGACGAAATTGTTGAATTCCAGGTACCGCATTTGCAGTAAAGCTTGGTATAACTCTGCCACCAATCATGACTTCAATCATGGTGATTAAATACAAGGCAATAAAAAGTAAAGGGTTTGGATCGATTGATATGTAACCTAACGCTGCTAGATAAAAAAGTACATTCAAAAAACCTAATGCCAAAATAATCATCGGCAGAAAAAGATTTCTAAGCATTCGACGTCGATAAATTAATCGCCCAATCACAATTGCAATTACTGGAAGAAATGCGATATCAAAAATTGCCAAAAATGGATTTAGAAGAGGGCCAATGCGCCCTAAAAGCCATAAAAGAACTAGCAAAGCCAAAGAGCGACCTGTAGGGGTTTCTAAACCAGTCCAGGCTCGAACAGCTGTTAAAGAAAATCCAGCAATAACAGTAGCGGCAAATCCAAACAGCATTTCATGAGCATGCCATTGCATTCCCACAATAAATTGCTGGCTGCGTAAGCCATATCCATTTAGTTCCAAAAGCCACTCAAATAAGGCTAACGCAGACCACAAAGCGGCACATAAGTAGAATGGTCTAAAACCCAAAGAAAAAATTGGTAGCGTTCTGCTTCTCACCTTATATACTCCAATCAATTTTATAAACAGGCTTACTGCGCTGCAGCAATACAATGCCAGCATTCTCAACTTATTAATGGAGAAATGAAATAGCTCTATAGAACTATCTCGGAGTATAGGTTCTACACCCTCTGAAAAAAGCGATTCTTTTGCGCTAGATCAAATAACTAGCTAGATTTATTAGTTTTAGTATCGCTGCCCTAGCCTTACCATACGCAATATCGAAGCGCAAGATACGGCAGCCATTTCACGCTTAAAAGCCACCATTTGTCCTCCAGCAGCAAGAACTACAATCGCCTATCAGTATTCCATTAGCCGCACGTATTTTAATTGCTGCATCAATAATGCTATCTGCTATGGCTAAGTCTAGATTTTAATAGGTTGAAATAAGCTTTTCTTCCATAGTTCTTTATACAGGATTATTAAGCTGCGTTACTAAGGCCAACGGTAATGCCACCGCAAACATAGAGTACTTGACCGGTAATAAAGCCAGCACGATCATCTAAAAATAATGCGACAGCATGCGCAACATCTTCTGGCTGCCCCATTCTTTGCACGGGAATATTAGCCACAATTTTTTTTGTTTTAGGATGATCAGGATGGTTACCAGAGGTAAATAATTCAGTGGCTATTGGTCCTGGTCCGATTGCATTAACCGTAATGCCGAAGTGTGCCATTTCAAGTGCCCAAGTGCGCGTCATGCCAAGTAAACCAGCCTTACTAGCAGCATATGCAGTACGCTCTTCTTTACCAAGCGCAGCCCTACTAGCAATGTTAATGATGCGCCCAAATTGAGCAGCACGCATCGCAGGCATAAGACTTTGTGCCAATAGCATCGGCGCCCTTAGGTTTAAGTCCATCACGGCATTAAAATCAATGAGGCTAACATCCTCAAGGGAACCTGGGCGGATAATTCCCGCGTTATTCACTAAGCGCAAGATGCTAGTTGTTTTAAGTAAGTCTGCAATTAATTCACGGGTCGCTTGGGCATCAATTAGATCGATTTGATGAAATGTTTCACCAGCAAGCAATAGTTTTGGAGGCACTAGATCTAAATTAATTACCTGATAGCCATCCCCAATTACCCTCTTTGCAATGGCTCTGCCTATGCCGCCACTACCACCTGAGATAAGAATATTTTTAGTCTTGCTCATTGCATATTGAATACGTTATTTTTAAGGGTAATTTATCACCAGTAAAAGCATATCGCAGACTGAGGTAAAAAGATATTCCGTAGATACCACTAGAAAATATTGAATCTAAAATATTCCTCAATTTCCGCAGATCACGCCTCTATTGACCCCAATTTACCATCTGCAAGCTAAAAACAATATACTTTCATTGCCTAAGACGATAATTTATCTTCAGCAGTATAAATATACGGACATTCTTGGAATATATGCTCTATTTAGTATCATTGAATTTCTAACTAGCTAATTATCAAAGGAAAATAAATGATTGTTGAAGAGCGAATCTATACGCTACATCACGGCAAAGTTGCAGAGTACCTTAAGCTCTATGAAGACGAAGGTCGTGCAATTCAGTTAAAAATTTTAGGCTGCAATGTTGGCTATTACACTGTTGATACTGGGCCGCAAAATACCGTGATTCATTTGTGGGCCTACGTAGATGCTGCAGAGCGAGAAAAAAGACGGGGCGTTTTATCCGCCGACCCCCATTGGCAGGCCTATCTGCCTAAAATTAGACCACTGATGCTAGTTCAAGAAACTCGCATCTTAAAACCGGCGCCCTTTTTTGCGCCTTGGCTCCAACAACAATTAGAAACCGCAAAATGAATTACGAATTACGTCTTTATCTTGATCAGCTAACTGCAAAGTCAGCTCCGCTTAAGTTAAAAAAAACTCATGCTCGGGCTCTCTATATTGTTGAAGGTAGTTTAGCCATTAAAAATGGTGCCTCTACGAGGCTCACTCTCTCGCAAAATAGCGCCTTATCTATTCCAGAATTATTTACCCTAAGCGGTGGAAGCGTTGATACAACTATCTTGCGCTGGGAGCTTGTTGATGAAGCTGATAGTACTAATGAAATTCAATCTACAAAAAGTACCTTACTCCTAGCGGCCAAAATAGCCTTAGGTGATTTAAGTCAATATATTATTCGCTGTGATAGAGTCGATTTTCCACCTCAGGGAGAGGCGCTAACCCATAAACACCAAGGTGGGGGTATACGCTGCTTACTATTTGGCTCTATAGAGATTCATACCACTGGCAAGATACATGCTTATCAGCCCCAGGGCGCCTGGTTTGAGGCTGGTCCTGACCCAGTGTATGCGACAGCTGATAAGGTATTAGCATCCGCGTTTGCTAGAGTCATGATTTTGCCGAAAGCACTTATTGGCGGAAAATCATCGATTGAATATGTCAATGCAGAAGATCTTAATAAACCTAAAACTCAGCGTTATCAAATTTTTATTGACGAGTTAATACAAAAATAAACTGTTAAAGGAAATTAATATGCGTCAAATAATTCTTGCCCTCTTTTTTGCCTATCTGCTAGGGGGATGCGCCACAAATTTTAGTAAAGATGGTGGTATGGATGATGACTTCAGAAATCAGATTCCGAACGCAGGTAGTAACTCTCTTAGTTCATATTAAAAAAATTGTCTAAAACAAGGCTTGCTTAGCGAAGTAATCCTGCCAGCTTGGTTGTTGAGGCCCCCCTTTAACCTTGCTCTCTTTGGCAGCATTTAACGCTAGCTGTAGAGCAATTCTTGCCTTTGGAGCAGATAAACTACCTGCAGCCATACAGCCTACAGGATCATTTTCAGGAATATTGGGGCGTACGCTACCTGCACCTGTTCTGGTAGCCCGAACTATAGCAACCCCAGCAGCAATTGCTTTGTCGATCGACTCTTGCCAGGCACTATTAAATCCGCCTTGGCCAGTTCCAGCGATGACTAAGCCACTTACTCCTGCACCCAAGCACTGCATAACTATCTCCCCACGAGCGCCTGCATGACTTGTAAGAATCTCAACCCAAGGCCAATGTAACGCTTCTGGAATTGGTAAGTCATCGCCTAAAGCCGCTTGTTTAGCCTTCACATCTGATAACCATGAAGGATTAATTAAACCAATTGCACTAGAGGGTGAATCTTGTAAGGGTGCATTTAATGTACTGCTATGGCGCTTTGCCAAATCCCGGGCCATGCAGACTTTATCTGCAAAAACGGCAAATATCCCTCCTGGACAATTATCTACAGATGTAGAGGCCCAATGAATCGCAGCTATCAAATTAGCCGGCCCATCAGCGCGTGGTGCATTTGATGGCAACATTGCCCCGGTAAGAACTACGCGTTTACCAAGTTTTTCTGCAGCCCTGCCACAAGTCGTTTGCAAAAATAAACCTGTCTCTTCGATGGTATCAGTGCCATGCGTAATAACTATACCAATTAAAGTTGAACTTTTAAGGTAATGATTTACTAATTTGCCAAGCTCAGTTAATACTGCCTCACTAAGATTACTGCTATTGATGTTTGCAACCTGCTTAGAAATTATTTTTAGGTCTTGAGGCAAAACTTTCGTAACCTGAGAGAGTAGATCTTCAACCCCAACTTGACCGGCTTGATAGAGCAAGGGGTTGGCTTCGGGGCTCGGCGCCAATCCAGCAATAGTTCCACCCATGCCTAAAACTAAGATATGGGGAAATTGCTCAACATTAAAAGGGCTTGAGTTCATATGTCCTTATATAAAGGAACTCTTGCATATAAAAAACCCCTTTAGTTAAATTCAATGTCCAACTAAGGGGGTTGGTATAGGCAGATCTTTATTGTAATTTATTGCTAGAAACCTTAAGGGGTTACAACATGCCAGATATTGTTTACTCCATCACCTGTTTTATCTCCAGGATTTTTATCTTTGGCAAAAAAGTATAGAGGCTTCCCTTTATAGGCCAGCTGTTTTTGTCCATTATTGCGATTAATCACAGAAAAATCTCCAGAAACTTTAATGCCCGGCTCAACATATACAGGTGGCCAGTTATCGGCACAAGTAGCTATGCATTCAGATTTGCCTGAATTTGCCTGATCTTTATCAAAGGTATAGATAGTTTTGCCATAACTACTGGTTAAGATTCCATTATTAATTTTAATGAAATCTGCAGATGGTGTTTTTACATCTGGCATTCCTGAGCAAGCCACTAAAAGAAAACAAGCAGCTACAGCAGCCAATATTTTAAATTGAAAATTCATTTTTAATCCTTTAGTGAAAAACTGGGGCTTAGGTGCCTGGGCCAATTAAAGTAACCTCGATACGGCGATTTTGAGCTCTGCCATCAGCAGTGTCATTCGATGCAACGGGGTCGGATTCACCCATACCCTGTGCAGAAATTAAGCTAGGACTCACGCCTTTTTTGATGAGGAAATCAACCACATTATCAGCACGTCTTGAAGAAAGATCGAGATTAGTTGCTATACCCTCCTTTTTAAGGCCGGCTCCAATTGGCACATTATCGCTATAGCCCCTCACAACAACTTTAGTGTTTTTAAAGCCAGACAAAGTTGGCGCCATTTTAGCGAGCACTGCGTCAGCTTTGCTATTTAACCGGAATCCACCCTCAGGGAAAAGAATTTTATCCTTAATGGTAACTCGCAATTCTCCTTGTAATTTGCGAATTTCAACTTCATCGCCCTGATATGCTTGCTGCAATTGAGAATATGCCCCATCAAGTTGGTTGTAGCTTTGTTGAGTTACGCAGCCAGCCACCAATCCAAGGACAGCTATACAGATTAAAAGCAAATACTTTTGCAGTAAATTCATACCATTCTTTCTTTGTTGATGACTTAAATTAAAATTTAATTGGCTCTTTATAAATGTTCTTGTGAGTATAGCAAATGCATTTGTCAATATAATGCATCATACCTATAATCTTCAAGTCTAGCTATTTACATTTTGCAATATCGACAGTTTTATGTTGAGTTGCATGTTTAGCCATAACCTCAATACGACTTCGAATATTATTTTTTATAAAATAAGAAATTACAAAAGATGGTACTAGTGAATCAAACTCAACTAAACTATCGTACTTGAAGGCTGTTTTATCTTTCTCTGATACCAATCTCCACGTGCCTTTATAGAATTTAGCATCTCCGCTAATTTGCTCGAAGCTAATTAATTGATATGGTGTTTCGGTGTATTCAATCATCGATTTAAGCTCAACATGAAAAAATAGAATCTCCTCCTCTATCACTCTATTTATACGAACTTTATTTCCTATTCGTGAAATTATTTTAGCCTCAATTATTCCTGGAATATTTTTTGAGGCCTCATAATCAGTAAGGAAGGTATAAGCGCTACAAATATTTATTGGTACAGTGTAACTAGCACTGATTTGCAAGCGCCCGCCTAAATGGTTAACTGTAACTTGCACATCATATGAATTAGCATTTTCTTGGGCTAGACTCGACGTAAAAAAAATAGTCGCTGCGAAGAAGATTAATAAATTCAAGCCAAACAACTTTAAGTTAAGTATCTTTTACCTCAACACCCTTCCAAAAAGCAATATATCCAGCGATATTATTAGCCGCCGACTTTGGTTCGGCATAGTACCAAGCAGCATCTTTGTTTATTTGGCCATCTACCTTAATATCGTAATAACTAGCGGTGCCCTTCCAAGAGCAGACCGTTTTTTTATCAGATGCCTTAAAAAATTGCATATTTAATGTAGGAGCTGGAAAGTAATGGTTGCCTTCAACCACAATCGTCTGCTTTGAGTCTGCCAAGACCATATTATTCCAAATTGCTTTCATCGACCACTCCTCTTTTTTTTAGAATAAATCAAATTACTATTTCTTGTTGAGCGTTATCGATTGATGCCTCCTTAAACCTACTTAAAAATTGCCTAGTTTCTATCTGCTGTGGAGCAAATAGCAGGCTTAAACGTAAACCTCAGACTGCTGAATCTTTTTAATTCTGCTGCATTTTAATGGCTAACTCAAGCATAATTATCTTGTCAATTAATTGGCTTTAAAGGCAACCGCTGCGCCTGGTGCAAGGATAATATAGGCACGTTTCCATGGTGCAGAGCCGATTAATTTCCAAGAATGTCCAGTGCCGGCTGAATCTTCGGCCAATAAAATATCACCTGGATTAATAGTGAAGTGCTCATTGCTGCGAGTAACAAAATCAAGGGTGCCTGTTAATGTAATTACAATCTGTCTTACAGGGTCATTATGCCAATCAAATTTACCCCCCTCGCTTGTTTCTTGAAATGAAATAGTTTGAGCTGTAAATGCTGATGAAAGTACATCACCGCGATTATTTTTTAAATTCAAATCAATGACGCCCTCTTCAAAATAAGAGTTATTGTCTGCACCTGTCCATAATCGAATACAGCGAATCACTTTAGCTCCCCTAAATAAGAATTTTCAATTGCTACCTTAATCTACGCTTTCAGCAGAAATGAAACTGAAAAATAAAGCCCTAGTATTGCTGCAATTAGTAAAGGGATTATTTAATTAAACTCGTAGGAATATTTGCAACATAGCCATTCAATGCAATCGGGCCTGGTAAATAAGTTCCTAAAAGATTGTTTTGGTAAACAGTATTGGCATATTGGGTTGTAGCTCCAGGAAAGACTGCTTGTACCCATGTTGGCGTAGTTGTAAATCCAGCGGTCTTTAAGGGCCCTATGATGGTTCTAGTCATGTTGACCAAAGCACAGGAAACAGGGCCCCCTGAGGTTACTTGACCAAAACCAGCCAAATAATATCCACCGTTGCCATTAGTCGTAATACCTTCAAAATGGGTTAAGGCAGAAGCTTGGTTATTGTAGGTATAAGAGGTCGTATTCGTGATATCCCCTGAGCTTGAATCGTAATCGAGGATATAGGCCTGCTCTTTGGTAGATATATCGGTATAGCCACCCACAATGGTGTAACTGGTACCGCCATTGTGCCAAACCCCATAAGCCGTCACAGCATTGTTGGCATCAGTCACCACTTTAAGATCTGTAAATTGGCCGGTACTAATTTGGTAAATAAAAGCCCGCAATTTACCCAGTGGCGTTTCATAACCGCCAACCACCAAATCATTCATAACGCTATGTGGAATGGTTTGACGCGCGTCCGGGTAACTCAGCATCACAAATCCAGAAGTAGGATTGTTCGTAACTGGTCCAGTATAAATATAGCCCTGTTGATTAGCATTTTGAGCAGTGGTATAGCTACCAACTAAGTTCACTGCACCATTTGCAAGATTGGCAGCGCTATAAGAATTAGTGCTGGTAATAGTAGCTCCAGCAGAAGATGGGACGGGCATCGTATAGTATGTGCCGCCTCCAGTAAGCGGGCCTTTATAGAGCTGAGCTATATATGCTCCTCCTACTATGGTTGCTCCGGTGATGTAAACATCAGTTGAATTATCAACGCCACGAATACCGGTCAGGCTCATATAATTTGCTGAAGTGGCTATAGGGTTATTCAGGGTTGTATAAGTAATAGTTGTTGAAGAGCTGCTAGTGCTGTCGCCACCACAGGCTACCAATACACTAGCAATCACAATGCCAATTAAAAAATATATGCGTTGAATTACTGATTTCACAGAAAACTCCATTTCGTATGTTAGCGACATGCTATTTATAAGTAAT